>NZ_JCACKO010000150.1:0-130401 GCF_059505445.1 Brasilonema angustatum
GGAATCTTAAAAGCCCCCTTTTTAAGGGGGTTGGGGGATCTCTTGTGCGTAAGTCCTAAAGATTGAAATTTAACCTTCTAGTCATACAATCTTGGTGTCCTTTTCATGGAGAAACTGAAAACTTGAAACCTCGATCCCCCCTAGCCCACGCCAGGTGCTACAAGTCGGCAGAGCCGCCCAACGCACTGGCTCCCCTTTTTAAGGGAGGAATCTTAAAAGCCCCCTTTTTAAGGGGGTTGGGGGATCTCTTGTGCGTAAGTCCTAAAGATTGAAATTTAACCTTCTAGTCATACAATCTTGGTGTCCTCACATCCGGAAGTTTATGCGGTTTTTTACAGACGGTTATCGCTGGGTATTTCTAACCTTTTTTGTGATTGCAGTTATCGTAGCGTGTACAGCATCGCCTGGAAAACGTTCTGGGCAAACAACACAACAGCAAGCAACACAACATAATATGATCATATTCGTTGCTGATGGGCTGCGTCCAACTTGGATCAATCCTACCGATACCCCAAGTATGAATGAGATACGGGAACAGGGTGTCAAGTTTACCAATAGTCACTCTTTGTTTCCGACTTTTACGACTGCTAATGCTTCGGCGATCGCCACTGGTCATTATTTAGGCGATACTGGTGACTTTAGCAATACTATCCAAGTCAATGCCCCAGTCAAAAGTGCCAAAAACAGCCTTGTCCCTTTCTTAGAAAACAATGCTGTTCTCCAAGAAGTGAACAAACAGTTTGGTGCTAACTACCTCAACGAACAAACTCTGCTAGAAGCTGCAAGAAAATCAGGTTTCAGCACTGCAGCAGTCGGAAAAATTGGACCAGTTTTGATTCAAGATGTGACTTTGCAAAAAGGTGAACCAACGATCATTTTTGATGACGCCACTGGTACACCCACAGGAATTTCCTTGAGTTCTGAAGTGAGTGAACAACTTGCCAAAAACTCGTTACCAACAGCAACACCTTCACGCGGTGACAATGGCAAACCGGGCGACAGCAAGACTCCTGGTACTAAAGTTGCCAATACAACTCAGCAGCAATATTTTGCTGATGTGACGACTAAGGTGATTCTGCCAATGTTCAAGCAACGGCAAAAACCCTTTGTGTTAGTTTATTGGTCCCGTGATCCAGACGGTACGCAGCATAATCACGGCGATAGTCTCAACCAACTTGTTCCTGGTATTAATGGTCCGACAGTGCAAGCAGCGCGTCAGAATGTTGACAAAAACCTGGCTCAAATTCGCACTGCATTAAAAGATTTGGGTTTAGAAGAAAGTACAAATATATTCTTGACTGCTGACCACGGATTTTCGACTATTAGTAAAGAGAGTAAAACCAGTTATTCAGCAACGCTTTCTTATCCGGATGTGCCAAAAGGTTTTATCCCACCTGGTTTTGTAGCGATTGATATTGCCCAGGAGTTGAAGTTACCTCTGTTTGACCCAGATAATAAGAATGCAACTGTAGATCCAACTAAAGGACAGTTTTCTAAAAATAGTGTGATTGGGAAAGATTCCAAAAAACCAGATGTTATCGTTGCTGGTAATGGCGGTTCTGATTTACTTTACCTGCCTAATGCAGCAAACAAAAAAGCAACTGCCAAAAAGATTGTAGATTTGCTGCTGAAGCAGGACTATGTTAGTGGGATATTTGTGGATGATTCTTTGGGAGAAATTCCTGGGACTTTATCAATGGAGGCGATCGCTCTTCGAGGCGCAGCACGCACTCCCAAGCCATCTATTTTAGTCAATTTTCGTTCCTTCGATACAGGTTGCGGCAATCCTACGGCGTGTGGTGCGGAATTAGCCGATACAGGTTTGCAGCAAGGACAAGGAATGCACGGTAGCTTTAGTCGTGCTGATACTTACAACACAATGGCAGCAATTGGACCAGATTTTAAACACGACTATGAAGATTTAGCTCCTGCAAGTAACGCAGATGTAGCTGTCACCATAGCGAAAGTATTGAAGTTAAAATTATCTACTCAGGGTAAGTTAGTTGGTCGAGTGTTAGGTGAAGCGTTAGTCAATGGACCTGATAACGTTGAGTATAAATCTTTCACCCTGAAATCTCCATCTGCTGCTAACGGTTTAAAGACCATCCTCAAGTATCAAACAGTAGGAAAAACTCGCTACTTTGATGTTGCTGGATTCCCAGGTCGTACCCTTGGACTGTAATTAAACTACTTTGACACAGCATGCACTGTCTACCAGCGATTTTTGACTCATATTTCGGGCATTCGTCTTGAGAACTAAATTCAGTTACACACAACCCTCAGTTTCTGTGTTTGAATCAATTCCCAGTCCTGAATAGCTCCGTTGTAAACGTTCCCAGAGTTCAGTTATTTGCTGGTTAGCATCCTGTGGAGAGAGCTTTCCAAGAGTTTGTAAGTTGCTAATGTAGCCAACTCGTGTTGCAAATTCTTGTAAATTAGCGTTGAACACTAAAGCCTCTGGCGTGAAGTTACCGTGGTAACTTCTTCTTTGATAAAGAAAGTCATGTTTGTCTATTTGCGGTTCCATAATCCAGCTCTTGCCTAAAAATTTCTCTTATATCTTTATATTTCTATACAAGAACGATAAAAGCAAATATTTTTAATTGTTGTTTTAATAAATAAAAGTGATTAAAGAAGAATGCAATTAGCTCAGAGAACTCAATTCTCTCGTTCCTACTCTGTAGTCTGATCTGTGTGTTCTAAAAAATCTTACTTAGGTATGATGAATTACAAAACTTTACATTACATGGCATAAACCTCTTGCAGCGCAAAAAAAACCCTGCACTGTCAATTTGCCAGGCAGGGGGTCTTCACAATCGTTGTTGCAGCATATGTTATAGCTCTCTGTTCAAACAAAGAATATTACGCAAGATTTGCTATTTATTTACAAAACTTAATAAATAGCTTGGTTTAACATATAGAAGTTGCAAATACGCAAACCAAGTTTTTCTCCACAAACTTAACTCAGTTTTGTTTGCAAGACTTTAGATACACCCTGTGATAACAACTTCTCACGTATCTGCTCCAAATTTTTTGGCTTTGGTAACTCAGTCAAAGTTTTTGGTTCCACTTGAGTCCCAGAAGGTTGTTTACTAGATAGAGCAGCTGCAAATTGCTTGTAAAGTTCTGGGTTGACAGCAAAGTAAAAAGCTAGCTCTTGTCCTACCTCCTTCAATCGCTTTGGTAATTCTGTTTCTGTTGTCTGTAAGAGTTCAGCAAGACAAGACCGCAGCTTAGCGTTATCTTGACTCACTCCAACAAAATTACCATCAAGTTGAGTGTCTGATAGTTGCTGCCCGAAGAGATGGACAAATGTATCGAGTCTGCCGTTATCTATAGATGAATGTTCTGCTAAGGCAAACGCTGGTGCAATGACTGAGCTACTAACATTATCAGGTAGTGGTGCAGCAAGTACCTTCTCTGTATTCACAATACCTTCACCAAATAGATTGGGCTTCCATGTTGGAAATTTGTCACAACTGTCACGCAGAATCTGATTAAAGATGAAAGGAATTTTTTCTGCTCCATAACGTTGGATGAGTTGGTCGCGCCCATGATAGGATAGCCACAAAGCCGCCACAGCCGCAACTAGTGGTGCAGAAAATGAAGTGCCGGAGCCTTGGAGAACATTATATTTGAACTCACCATTGTCCTTATCAGTTTTTGCATACCAAACTGACTCTCCAGGGGCGGTGACATCAACTTGACTTCCTCGCGATGAACCCCACCAAATCTCACGTCGCACATTACTACCAGCAACAGCAATGACTTCGTCATAAGCAGCCGGCCAAACTACGTAGGGAACCATAGTACCAGCTGCAGCTACGACAATAACCCCCCGTTTTTGGGCATATGTGATCGCACTCCGCAGGCGCTGGTTAAACAATCCAGTTCCTAGGCTAATTGAAAGCACATGGACACCATAACCAGCCGCGTACTCAATCGCGTCAGCAAGATTAGTTACACTTAATAGAACAACTGAGTATGATACTCGAAGGGGTATTACTTTGGCACCAGATGCCACTCCCGTCACAAATTTTCCAGTTGGGTAATTGGCTTGTGCCCCTTTTGGGCTAATCATAACACTCGCTGTTGATGTGCCATGACCTGGATTGTTTATAACTTCGCCTGGATGTTTTTCCAGTTCGTCCGTTGGGTCTTTGTCGTTCTTGAGAAAGTCGTAACTTTGTTTAAGGAAAAGATTCGCCAAAATTTCTGGATGTTGCGTATAACCTGTATCAGGAAGCCCAATGATAACCCCATGTCCTGGAGGTAGATTCGGGTCAGGGAAAAAGCGTGACCATGCCTCAAAAACTCGAAGTTGCTTGAGACTCCACTCTGGATCACTACTCTCATCTAGTAAAGCTTGATGAGCAAAGTTTCCAACTGGCTGTTTTGACTCTTGATTCCAGTCAGAAGACGGTAGAGGAACAGCAAATAATGGCTGTGCATCCACAACTCCCGGTTGAGAACGCAAATGATATGTTTTATCCCAAGCTTCTTTAACTGATAGTGTATCTCCTTTTTTGCTGACTTCAAACTCGGTACGATTATCTCCTATTGATTTAACCTTCCAATTTGAACCCAGTGTTTTGGTAACAATTTCTCGAACTCTGTGTTCTAATCCCGGCTTAACCATCTGGAGAAAAAAACCTTCAAACTTAGCACCCAAGTTATTTGAGTTGCTGAGTTGATCGCAATCTGCCTTTGGCAGCAAGCTAGCGCCGAAGGGCGCGCTACGCAAACGCTTATCGCCCATACAATTTTCCTCTAGTGAAATCACTTCTTAGCCTTAAATCTAGTTCAGTACTTAACTACACTGCAACTATTGATGATTACGCTGTGAATGTTAAGCAGAGAATTTTTCACGAAATAAGCCTGAAATGAAACGAGTAGAGCGTTTGTATTTGCGTAGATTCTACTCCAAAAAAAGAAGTCCCGGTTAAGGTAACCAGGACTTCTTTGAAGATTTTACGTTAACTACAAGCTTGAGAGAGCTATTCATGCAAGGCTGTTGAAAATGGTAGCCCATAGAGTTCCCGCTACTCCAACACCAATGAATAGGTAAGTGAAAAAACGGCCCAATTCAGGGTTTATTCCCAGTACTTTATCTTCTTGACCACCAGTGAAAAATAATGACCAAGCTTGGTTAACAGTGATTACTTCAGATTTGTTGAAATCAGGTCTAAATACAACAGGTCCAACAAGCTCGTTTTTGGGTAAGTTAAAGTCAGTTTTTGTAATCATTTGTTCACTTTTGTTTGATTTATACAAATTGATTTGATCGTTTTCTAAAAATTCTGGTTCGTTATTACAGGCTTGCGATCCAATTAATCAAACCATGTCCTGTCAAAACTTCAAGCACTATAAGCGAGACAAAACCAATCATTGCTAAACGTCCATTAAGTAGCTCAGCATACTTAGTGAAGCCAAACGTCTGCTTTTGATCCACGTACATCTTGGGTTCAATGGCATAGTTGTTTAATCTGTTGCCTTCTTCTACAACGTAAGTGCGTCCTGTCATCGTTTTTTCCTTAATTTGTTTTTCTTATTAACTAATGTAACGGATTGTAAACAAACATTGCAAGTCGTTTACATAAAAAATGATAAGTCAAAACCGTACTTGACAGGTAGGGAAAACCGTATTTAGGGTGCAGGGAGTAGGGAGTAGGGGGCAGGGAGCAAGGAGTACCGGAGCAGGGAGCAAGGAATAAAAAGGTGCTTTACTACGTAAAGCACCTCTGTTTCTGTGGTCTGTGTCCCCTCTCCTTCCCCAGAGCTTTTGTTTCCCCTACACCCCTACACCCCTTTTCTTCGACCTGAATCTTTACACACACTAAATAATTTCTTATCGAACATTAATGTAATATGCCAATGCTGATTGAGCTAATAGTTCGCTTTCAAATCAAACCACTTGTATCAAAATAAGCAACAAAGAGTGAATATGCGTGATCACAACAAGCAGCAGAAATGGAAACGAAGGCGACAAACAAGTCGCATACTGCTATCGGGTTTCGTCAGTTTTCTCATCGTATTCGGTATTCATATTACACTGACACTAGCGCAAGAAGCGGTTCCCCCAGTTCAGCAGACAAAAGGCAATAACCTCATTGCACAGGTTTCCTCTAATGATGCGTGGCGTCAAGCTGCTGCGAACAATATCAACACATACCGCAAAGGTGATTTGACGGTCGTAGTGACCAATGCCAACGGTACACCTATCCCTAATGCAGACGTACACGTTGCTATGAAGCGCCACGCCTACAACTTTGGTAGCGCAGTTGACGAAAACATTGTATATTCAGGTTCAACGAACCCTGATGCTAACAAGTATCGAGACAGTATCCCACAGCTATTCAATCAAGGGGTGATCGAAAATGGTCTTAAGTGGCCAAAGTGGGATAACTTGGAGTTACGTCCACGAGCCATCGAAACTCTCAAGTGGCTTAGGGACAAAAACCTGACAGTACGTGGTCACAATCTTGTCTGGGGGAGTTTTCACAATTCGCCACCCAGCTTGGAAACCCTGTACAACAATACGCTGAAACAGCAGGGACAGGCAGTCGCCGATAAGGTTTTGCGCGATACTATCATTACCCATATCCGTGACGAGGTAGCGTATTTAAAAGGCCAGATAAACGACTGGGATGTTGTCAATGAGCCATCTGACAATCACGATTTTCAGAACATTCTCGGTCCGTCGGTTATTGTAGATTGGTTTAAAGCCGCTCATGAGGCAGATCCAAATGCCGTTCTCTACATTAACGAGAATTTCTATAACAATAGCACTCAGGGTGACCAATATGAAAGTGAGATTCAGTACCTACTTAACAACGGCGCACCATTAGGAGGTATTGGTATAGAATCTCACTTAATGGATGGTATTATTTCGATACCACAGTTGGTAAGCATCCTTGACCGCTTAGCTAAATTCAACCTTCCAATTAAAATTACTGAATTCGATATTTTTACCTCTGATAAGCAGTCACAGGCTGACATAACGCGCGATTGTCTGACGGCTGCTTTTGGCCATCCGGCGACAAATGGCTTCATAATGTGGGGTTTTTGGGATCGTGCACAATGGTTTGAAAATGGACCAATCTATGACAGGGACTGGAACCTTAAGTTGAGCGGCAAGGTTTACATGGACTTGGTTTATAAAGAGTGGTGGACTGACGTGGTTGGGAAAACTGACGCCAATGGAGAATACAAAATCCGGGGCTTCCTTGGAGACTATCAAGTTACCGCAACCAATAACCTTGTGAGTAAAACAGTATCCACAACACTTTCACGCAACGGTACGAAGTTGACAATAGGAACCTAGTACCGCAAGGCGGAATTCAAAATTCAAAATGTGCTGCGCAGCGGTGCGCTAACAAAATTCAAAATCACCTAAGTTCTGAGCGCCGGCTTCCGGCGATCAGACTTCTCTCAAAATGAATACAGCGTAAGCGTTTCATTTGGCAAAGGAGTACGCGATAACCGCAATTCTTAACACGAGGATGCTAAAAGCCCACACTTCCTTGACGGATAATTGTCGGTAGTTCACACAAAGGCTAGAAGCATGATAGAAAAAGAGTTTCAAAAAGTAAGACCACGCAAAGTCTTTGCACAGCATTGGCTCAAAAGTGAAAAAGCTCTTAACGAAATTATTCAAGCTTCTCAGTTACAATCTACTGACTGCGTTCTGGAAATTGGTCCTGGTACAGGAATTCTGACTCGCCGTCTATTACCTTTGGTACAATCTTTGCTTGCAGTGGAAATAGACCGGGATTTGTGCGATCGCCTAACAAAACAATTCGGACGCCAAGAAAATTTCTTACTCGTGCAAGGAGATTTTCTAGAACTAGATTTACCTTCCTTAATATCACCTTTTGCGGCGTTTGGCAAGCAGAATAAAGTTGTAGCTAATATTCCTTACAATATTACAGGACCAATTCTAGAAAAACTTTTGGGGACAATTAGTAACCCAAACCCCCAACCTTATGACTTGATAGTGCTGTTGGTACAAAAAGAAGTTGCCGAAAGGCTGGTAGCAAAACCAAGCTCAAGAGCATTTGGGGCGCTATCGGTACGAGTTCAGTATTTAGCAAAGTGCGAGTTAATTTATACTGTCCCGGCTGGAGCATTCCAGCCACCACCCAAAGTAGACTCAGCAATCGTGCGCTTAGTTCCACGTCTTGTGGAACCACCAGCCACAGATACGCGACAACTAGAAACTTTGGTGAAGTTGGGCTTTGGCTCAAAACGTAAAATGTTACGAAATAATTTGCAATCAGTTGTAGAGCGCGATCGCCTGTCACAATTACTGGAAAAATTACAGATAAACCCTCAAGCTCGCGCTGAAGACCTCAGTGTTAGTCAATGGGTAACTCTAGCAAATGAGTTATCATTCCTGAGTAACGAGTCAAGTTAAAACAGTTATCAGTTATCAGTTATCAGTTATCAGTTGTTCACTGTTTACTGTTTACTGTTTACTGTTCACTGTTCACTGTTCACTGCTCACTGATTTGTTAAATATGCGTTCTTACACCCTTATCGCCCCTGCCAAAATTAACTTACATCTAGAAATTATTGGTGCCCGTACTGATGGATATCATGAGTTAGTCATGATACTTCAAAGTATAGATTTATCTGACGAAATTTCTGTACAAGCGAGCGATAGACAAGCTATCCGCGTTAGTTGCAACCATCCGGAAGTTCCTACAGATAAAACTAATATCGCATACAAAGCGGCAGAACTTATGGCCAGAGAGTTTCCATCAGTCTTTGCCAAATATAGCGGTGTGAACATTACCATCAATAAGCGCATACCTGTTGCAGCCGGGTTAGCTGGAGGTTCGACAAATGCAGCAGCGGTGCTAGTGGGAATAGATTTGCTGTGGAAGTTGGGGCTAACTCAGTCAGAGTTAGAGGAATTGGGAGCACAACTTGGTTCAGATGTGCCGTTTTGTGTGGCGGGTGGAACAGCGATCGCCACAGGAAGAGGTGAGCAACTTTCTGCGCTTCCCAATTTAAACAACATATATATAGTATTAGCTAAATACCGTAGTCTCGCAGTCTCTACCCCTTGGGCATACAAAAGCTATCGAGAACAATTTGGTGATTCCTATCTTAATGATATCCACAGTTTAAGCGATCGCGCAGCAGCGATACACTCTGGACCAATAGTCAAAGCTATCCTCAATCAGGACGCAACGGAAATTGCTCAAAAGCTACGTAATGATTTAGAGCGTGTGGTGTTACCAGAGTATCCGCAAGTCTTACAATTGCGGGAGACATTTGCTAGCGCTGGTGTTTTGGGGACAATGATGTCTGGTTCTGGTCCTAGTGTATTTGCGATTTGCGAATCGCAACAGCAGGCTGAACAGGTGAAACTTCGTGTGAGGGAGACTATTCCTGATGAAGATTTAGAATTGTTTGTGACTCGTATGACTTCACATGGAATTCAGATAGCATCATCAGTGTCAGGATATGATAACCAGAAACAGGCAAAGGACGCGAAGATTTTATGAGTGACGAAAATCTAACACAACAAACAGAAGCTCAAACGCAGGTTCAATCAAGTCCCTTACGTTGTGTGATTGGGGCAATGATTTCGGGAGCACTTGGGTATGGATTATACTCTCTAATGATTGCCACAGCGACAAGTTTTGCAACCAAACCCATTCATTCAGATAACGTTATAGTACTGAAGATTTCTTCTGCAGTGCGTACCTTAGTTGTGGGTGTTATGGCATTAGGAACTGCAGTATTTGCGATAGTGGCGATCGGGTTGCTGGCTTTGGGGGTACAGTTGTTGGTGCAGCAGTTGACGAAAAAGCAGTCGTGATGATGGAGGTGGAATTGGTTTCAATACCTGCAGTTGATAGGTTTTTAAAGGTAAAGAACTAAACGCAAACCTTCATCCACCTGTTCTTGAAGGTCAGAAGGCAAAGAACATACCCGTTCAGTGAGTAAAGATTTATCAACTGTGATAATCTGAGAAACATTAGCAACCGAATCACGTGGTAGCCCTGTTGCTTTTCGTACTAGCAGAACATTTCCTGGCGCTTCTGCTAACTCTGTGTTTGAGGTGAGGACAACCACAATCACAGTTTGAATTTGACTGCGGTTAAATGCGTCATCTTGGATAATCAAGACAGGTCTACGATAGCCTGGTCCTGAACCAGTCGCTTGCTGGAAGTGTAGCCCACCAAATCTCCCCTCGATACACTACCAATCCTCACGAGGTAAAGAACCAAACTGCATTTGAGCAACAGCTAAGTCTAATGATGAGGAATGTTTGTTGTAAATACGATTTATCGATTGATTACAGTCAACAACCACCACCACCCGCATTTGGAAAACCAGATATTGAGTGGATACAGGCAAGATTAGCAAATTATTGAAAGCAAAATCTTAAGAGATTTGATAAGAAATTTGACTATTCGTACACAACAAGATTCCCGACAACTCTTACGAAGTCGGGAAGGGTGAACTTTTTTTACATGACATAGAGGAGAACATGACCATTGGTGTTTGGATATTAGGCGATCAACTTTGGATAGAACAAGCAGCACTGCAAAGTTGTCAAGATAAAGTGCCTGTTATTATGATTGAGTCGCTGCGTCATGTCCAAGAACGCCCTTACCATCGGCAAAAGCTGGTGTTGATTTGGTCTGCAATGCGACATTTTGCTGAGGAATTACGAGAATTTGGTTATTCAGTCACATACAAATTAACAGAAGATTTTGAAACACCACTCCAAGAATGGATTAAGGAAAACCAAATCACTCAGTTGCGGGTGATGACGCCAAATGATAAACCATTCACCCAAATGATTCAAAATTTTGCTTCTTTAGATTGCACAATTACTCTTATTCCTAACAATCATTTTTTATGGAGTGTCGAAAAGTTTACAACCTGGGCGAAACGTCGTAAAAGTTTAAGAATGGAAGGCTTTTATCGAGAAGGACGACGACGTTTTAAAATTTTGATGGAGGGAGATAAGCCAGTCGGGGGAGAGTGGAATTTAGATAAACAGAATCGTCAACCGCCAAAAGGTAAGTTGAATACGCCACCAGCAAAGTGGTTTGAACCAGATGAGATTACTCAGGATGTGATTGCACACGTTAAATCTCTTTGTTTTCCACTTTACGGAGAAGTAGAACCGTTTCGCTGGGGAGTCACTCGTTCTCAAGCACTCGAAATATTAGACTGGTTTATCAAAAATCGTCTACCAGAGTTTGGTCCTTACCAGGATGCAATGGTGACAGGGGAGGAGACAATGTGGCACTCTATGCTATCCCCGTACCTGAATATCGGGTTACTCCAACCTTTGGAAGTTATTAAAGCAGCAGAGAAAGCTTACCATGACAACCAACTATCTATGAACAGCATAGAAGGTTTCATCCGTCAAATCATGGGTTGGCGGGAATTCATGCATGGTGTCTACCATTTTGTGAGTGCAGATTATCCAGAAAAAAATTGGTTTGATCACACCCAACCTTTACCTGAGTTTTTCTGGACGGGTGAAACGAAGATGAATTGTCTGCACCAGGTACTCACTCAGTTGTTACGTACTGGTTATGCTCATCATATCCAACGGCTGATGGTTCTGAGTAATTTTGCTCTGATTGCAGGGCTTTCGCCCCAAGCGGTGGAAAATTGGTTTCATGCCATGTTTATTGATGCTTATGACTGGGTGATGCAGACAAATGTGATTGGTATGGGGCTATTTGCTGATGGTGGAATCTTGGCATCTAAGCCTTACGCTGCATCTGGGAACTATGTAAACAAGATGAGTGATTATTGTAAAGGATGTGCTTATAATCCCAACGAGCGTGTTGGGAAAAATGCTTGTCCTTTCAATTTTTTCTACTGGGATTTTCTTAATCGTCACCGCAATCAACTTCAGTCTCAAGCAAGGATGGTCATTGTTTTGGGACATCTTAAGATACTATCTCAAGAAGAATTAGAAATTCTGCATCAGCAATCACGAGATTGGCACATGCGCCAATTGTCTGGGAAAGAAATTTAACAGCCGTTGATTAACGAGAAACTTCCTGATGGGAAAACTAAATCTGAGGCTTAAAAAGCTTTTTCTAATTGTGATAGTTCCTCAATAAATCCCTAGCTGTTCCGCCACATCTCTCAAGACTGTATAAGTCGCTTAGAGTTGTGGGGGAATTTTTTGTTAACGCGTCTGTGGTGGATTAACTTTGGGGTTGTTTACTTGATGTCGTCGCAGAGAGTGCGATCGCTCTTGTCAACGTTCGGGTTATTCTTGAGATAATCACCTGCTATGTTGCAACCTTGTTTTAGTAAATCATCTAAACCCAAATTCAAAACCAACTTGCCATCATTGCCAGCAACAATAAGAGCTTGACTGCTAGAAAGGTTTTGTAGTTTTACCTAAACGTTGGCTTGTTGAGAGAACTTTTGGTTGGTTTAATTGGTGCCGACGATTAAGTAAAGATTATGAAATTTTACCTCAGACGACAGAAACATTCATTTATATTGCCATGATTCGTTTAATGCTCAAGCAACTTACGTGATCAAAATCACCTATCAGAAACTTCTCAGACATCCTCTAAACGGTACCCTTCTGGTACATGTGGAAAAGCTCTTGCTAGCACCATTTGTTTGAGTAAATATATTCCTTCTTCACTCATCCCCCGGCTATGAAATTTTCACTCCGTTTAATTTCATAAAAAGCCGGGGGGAAATCGAACTCATTAGTCCTTAGTCGCGAGTCTTAGTAGTTTTAGTTCCTAAGAGGAACCGCTGCGCTACATGATTTTTCGTATTTAATCATACTAATGACTAATGACCAATAACTAATGACGAAGTCGCCTTCTGGTGAAAAACACTACCGTCTCGTTCCAGCACAGGCACCATTGGCAGTACCTTGGGATTGACCATAAATCGCTGGGTTAATCTTTCTATGTCATTTGAATATCTCAACGAAAGGGGCATAGTATAGACAACATGGCAGTTGAGTTGACGTAACTGTTCTCCGCGATCTACAAATAGATATTCTGGTTGTGGTCTTCCCCAGGGTTTTTGAGAATTCTCTACACGGTCAAGATTATCAACGATAACCACAAGTCCTTTTTTGCCCTGTTGCTTGAGTTTTTCAACAGCAGGTTGCAGTAGTTCCTCATTAATTGAGTCTAAAATTCCTTTGGTTCGAGGTCCGAGATATTCTCTTAACTTATTACGGAGTTCTGGACTGCTTTTTGCTTTGGCTGTAATTTTACCAATACCCAGCGGAATGGATGCTTCTGCCGAGACTTCCAATTGTGCTTGCAAGAGTTTGGTGATACCGTGAAGTAAACTTTTCAACCCTTTAGGTTCGTCCAGTTCCAGTGTTTCAATGCTTTCAAGACTTTCGCTAACTCGGCGGGCGATTGCCAGCATAATATCAGCAATATCCACATCACCCAATTCTAAGTCTTGACTGGACTCGAAATAAACGACAAAAAAATCTTTTTCCTCTAATTCTGCTTTCAGCCGCAACAGTTCTGTAGACTTACCGCAGCCGATATGTCCCGTGAATAGCTCACAAGTTGGCTCATCGGGCGAAAAAAATGTAATATTTTCTTTTAATTCTTCAATTATCCTGCCACCCCGCACTGAGGCAAAATCAATATAATATTGTCTATCGAGAGGATTGCTCACAACTAAGGTCTTGCTTGGGTTGCAAGCCAGGTAAAACTTCTGCAAGTCGAGCTTCATAAACTATTATGCAACAAGCCTGATCTTTATTATCTACCTTAGCTCGGTGATACATTCCGAAAAAATATTTAAGTAAATTTTCTAGTCGCAAATCCTAGAGTAGAATATTTCAGTCAGAACCTTTAAAAAATTTTTTCCTAGAATAGAGATATTTTGCTAAAAATGTCTAAAATCCAAAAAATAAAACAAAAGCTGAAAAAATTACGAAAACTCAAATGGCGCACAGGAATATTATTTGCTGTTCTACTGGGCATCATCTTGCTTTCCGTTCCAAAAGCCATACCGCAGGAACCAGTTGTCCTAAATATGCTGATGACTGCTCCTGATGCTCAACCTTGGAAGCTAGGTATCGTCAAAGATTTTGAAGAAAAAAACCCAGGTATTCGTATTAATATTGTTGAAGGTCCCAATTCGACGAATTTACTAGAAGACCTTTATACCTCAGCATTTATTTTGGGAGATTCTCCTTATGATTTGGTTAATATGGATGTTATTTGGACACCCAAATTTGCAGCGGCTGGATGGTTATTAGATTTGAGCGATCGCCTCACAAAAACAGAATTAGCAGCATTCTCACCCAAAGATGTAGAAGGCGGACGTTACGAAGGTAAACTCTACAGAATTCCTGTGCGAAGCGATGCTGGAGTCTTCTACTACCGCGAAGACTTGCTCAAACAAGCAGGTTTTAAACCACCAGAAACATTCGCAGACGTAGTGAAAATTTCTAAGTCCTTAAAAGAACAACAAAAAGTTAATTGGGGTTACCTTTGGCAAGGTCGCCAGTATGAAGGTTCAGCTGCTATGTTTGTGGAAGTTTTGCAAGGTTTTGGTGGATTTTGGGTGAAGCCTGATACTTTAGAAGTGGGGCTAGATAAACCAGAGACAGTAAAAGCGATCGCCTTTCTCAAAGACACGATTCAAGAAGGAATTTCTCCGTCTGGAGTAACAACATATATCGAAGAAGATACCAGACGCATATTTCAAAGTGGTCAAGCAGCATTTTTACGCAGTTGGCCTTATGTTTGGCCATTAGCAAATGCTCAAGATTCTCCTCTCAAAGGTAAAATTGGCATTAAACCAATGGTTGCTACCCCTGGAAACAGTGGAGGAGGATGTTTAGGTGGTTGGGGTCTGGGAATTGCTAAATTATCAAAACATCCTAAAGAAGCTTGGAAAGCAATTCAATTTTTTACCAGCGAAGAAGCACAGCGCCAGTTTATTTTGAAAGCGGGTTTTGTACCAAGCCGACGTTCTCTGTTTATAGATCCACAAATTGTTAGTAAATACCCCTATTATCCTGAGTTACTTAAAATAGCTGATAAAGCCGTTTTACGTCCACCCATTGCTCAATATGCTCAAGCATCAGATATTTTGCAACGTTACCTGAGTGCAGCACTCACAAATCGCATGACTCCTGAGTTCGCAATGCAAGCTGCGGCTAGTGAAACTAGGCAACTACTAAAAGCTAAAGGCTAATTGATGAGAAACTTTGTATACCAGGCTTATACAATAACTAATGACTAATCTACAAACGATCAGAAGTCGAGAACAACGAACAGCGTGGATTTTCTTGGTACCTGGGTTGCTGTTACTGTTGTTTGTCTTTGGATATCCAATAGTTCGTGCTTTTTGGTTAAGTTTCTTTACCCAAAATTTAGCAACAAATCTGCAACCCGTCTTTTCTGGTTTTAGCAATTATGTACGGATGTCGGGGGATGGTCGTTTTTGGCAGACTTTCGGGACGACAACAGTATTTACTTTTGCAACAGTGTTGCTAGAGCTACTGTTGGGATTAGGTATAGCTTTAGTGTTGAACAGGCAGTTTTTTGGCAGGGGTGTGGTGCGTACAATTGCTATCCTACCTTGGGCTTTACCTACTGCTCTTATTGGTCTTGCTTGGGCTTGGATTTTCAATGATCAGTTTGGAGTTGTCAACGATATTTTAATGCGGCTAGGCTTGATTAAAAGTGGAATTAACTGGTTAGGAGACCCGACATTGGCAATGATAGCCGTGATAATTGGAGATGTCTGGAAAACGACTCCGTTTATCAGTATCTTGTTATTAGCTGGTTTGCAGTCGATTTCACCCGACTTATACGAAGCTCATGCAATTGACGGTGCAACACGTTGGCAAAGCTTCTATCAAATTACTCTGCCTTTGTTGATACCGCAAATCCTCATCGCCACATTGTTTCGGTTTGCTCAAGCTTTTGGAGTTTATGACTTGATTGCTGTAATGACTGGGGGTGGTCCAGGTGGTGCAACGGAAGTGGTGTCGCTGTATATTTATTCTACCATCATGCGCTACTTAGATTTTGGATACGGAGCAGCTTTGGTTGTTTGTACGTTCCTGTTACTAGTTGCAGCGGTAATTATTGCTAGTTTTTTGCTCAAAAAATCTCGTGTCAATACCTTTTAAATCAGTTACTTGATAACTGATAACTGCTTGGTGTTAAAAATATAAATGACAAACTCAAATAGAAAATCTCTATGACTGTTCATCAGGAAACTTTAACTACCAAAACCACAAAAAAAACAAAAGTAAAAAAATCTTGGGAAAACATTTTGCTTTGGATAGTAGTTGCCCTAGTAGTCGTTTTCTGCTTAGCACCAGCAATGTGGCAAGTACTAACTTCATTCAAAGTGAATCAAGATATTTCAAAAGTTCCTACCATTTATTTTCCCTCTCGAATCACTCTCAATCACTACACGGAATTATTCACTCGTCGTCCGTTTGTGCGCTACATATTAAATAGTGCCTTTGTCTCAGTTGTTTCTACGGTTTTGTCTTTAGTTCTGGGTGCGCCTGCTGCTTACGCTTTAGCACGGTTGCGTCCTTGGGGTGGCAGAGTTATCCTTGCAGGTATTCTGATTGTGACTTTGTTTCCAGGAATTTTATTATTCTTGGGACTTTTGGAAATTATCCAAAAGTTACATCTAGGGAACAACTATTTAGCCTTGATTATTCCCTACACTGCTATCAACTTACCATTAACAATTTTAGTGTTACGTAGCTTTTTTGAGCAGTTACCAAAAGACTTAGAAGATTCTGCAAGAGTGGATGGCTATAACACTTTGCAAATGTTAATACAAATATTAATACCTATGACACTTCCTGCTTTGGTAACGACGGGAATTCTAACATTTATTTTTGCCTGGAATGAGTTTATCTTTGCTCTCACGTTTATTACCCGTGAAGAGATGAAAACAATTCCTGTTGCAGCAGCACAATTAGGTGGTGCTACAGTTTTTGAAATTCCCTATGGTCCGATTGCTGCAGCAACCGTCATTGGAACATTACCCTTAGTTTTACTGGTTTTGTTCTTTCAGCGCAAGATTATTCAAGGTTTGACCGCTGGTGCTGTTAAGGGATAATTAACAGATATAGGATTCCTATTTGATTTTGAACGGAATTCAGTAGAGTTTATGTTAAGCATTCGGGTGTTCCCTGTTAAGCGTTCCCTGTTAAGCGTTCCCTGTTCCCTACCTCTACTTTGTCAATTCACCAAATCAAACCGGATTCCTATAATCAACAAATAATCAAAAGATAAATCATTATGGCGAAACTGGAACTACAAAACTTAAATAAGACTTATACTTCCAAAGTCATTCCAGTTAAAGATGTGAGTTTAACTGTAGATGACAATGAATTTCTGACTTTACTTGGTCCGAGTGGCTGCGGTAAGTCTACAACACTGCGAATGATTGCAGGGTTGGAGGAACCGACTCGTGGTCGGATATTTCTTGGGGATGAGGATATTACATTTAAGCAACCAGGCGATCGCAATATGGCGATGGTGTTTCAAAGCTATGCCCTTTATCCCCATATGTCCGTGTACGAAAATCTAGCTTCTGGACTAAAGCTGAAAAAAACTCCTCGCACTGAAATTCAACAGCGAGTCACGGAAGTTTCAAAACTTTTGGGATTAGAAGAATTATTACAGCGTAAACCTGGTCAATTATCCGGGGGACAAAGACAGCGAGTCGCCGTCGGTCGGGCCTTAGTGCGTCGCGCCCAAGTTTACTTGCTGGATGAACCACTCAGTAACCTAGATGCACTCCTGCGGGAACGAGTCCGCGCAGATATAAAACAAATATTTGCGGCCCAAAAAGCCCCAGTAGTCTACGTGACTCACGACCAAACAGAAGCAATGACGCTTTCAACAAAAGTCGCTGTCCTCAACGACGGACTGATTCAGCAACTCGACCCACCAGAACGCATTTATAACCAACCAGCTAATTTATTTGTAGCTGGATTTGTTGGCAGTCCGCAAATGAATTTGCTCACGCTACCTTGTAAGGGACGTTCAGCAATCTTAGGTGATGCAAACATACTTTTGCCAGATATACCAACAGTTCCACCAGAAATTATCTTAGGTATTCGTCCAGAACACGTCCGCATTGCACAACCCGATGATACACAGATTATCCAAGGACAAGTGTATCTGGTGGAAAACTTGGGTATGCATAACTTGGTCAGTGTGCGTGTTGCAACTGCTGAAACAGAACCGTTGACCATACGTGCATTGTTACCCCCAGAGCAAAAATGGAATAATGAAGAAATTAGATTAGCTTTGCCGCCCCAGAATATCCACTGGTTTGATGTGAAATCAGGTGATGCACTCAAGTAAAAGTAGGAATATTCCCAAGAATGCAAAGAAAAAAGTGCAACTTATCTAAAATAATTCCCATTAGTCTACCCCAAAATACAAGGTAGCGATTAAGCGAACTTGGTATAGGACTCCTCCAAAGATTTTTGCGAAGCTAGGTACTGGAGTTTAGACTAGTTCCCGGTGCAAAACTAAATTTCCAAAAAATAAGGGTACGAATTTAAGATGTTTCCAGGAACCAAAACCTTGGTTTTTATGCTTGATAGAATCAGCCTTCTGAGTTTCGCACCGGGAACTAGTCTAAACTCCAGTAGGTACACTTTTATCAGTTATCAGTTATCAGTTAACAGTGATCAATTGTTCACTGGTAACTGGTAACTGATAACTGTTCACTGTTAAGCGTTCCCTATTCCCTGTTTCCTCCCTTGTCAAAAATATTTCCTAACAAATAATACAAATCATGTCATTTTTTCAGATTTGTACCTAATGACTGGGTAAGTGACTTGCCAATGGATACATCTTTTGTGTCATGATCGAAAGGATAATAAAAGTAAATTTTTGTTAAGCGAGGAGAGAGATGTACATCGTACAAATTGCCTCGGAGTGCGCTCCTGTTATCAAAGCTGGAGGTTTAGGCGATGTTGTTTACGGACTCAGCAGGGAACTAGAAAACCGGGGACATTGCGTCGAACTCATTCTGCCGAAGTACGATTGCATGCGTTATGACCACATTTGGGGACTCCATGACGCCTTCACGAACTTGTGGGTACCTTGGTACGGCGGTGCAATTCACTGTTCAGTTTATTGTGGCTGGGTACACGGGCGGCTGTGTTTCTTTATTGAACCCCACTCTGGGGATAATTTCTTCAATCGCGGCTGCTATTACGGATCTAACGATGACAATATGCGCTTTGCGTTCTTCAGCAAAGCCGCTTTGGAATTTCTGCTTCAAAGCAACAAGCAACCTGATGTTATCCATTGTCATGACTGGCAGACGGGCTTAATTCCTGTGATGCTGTATGAAATGTACAAATATTATGGGATGGAGTACCAACGGGTTTGCTACACTATCCACAACTTCAAGCATCAGGGATCTGCTGGAGTTGAAACTCTTTGGGCAACAGGTTTAAACCAAGAGTCTTACTACTTCCAGTCTGATAAGCTCCAGGATAACTTCAATCCCTTTGCCCTGAACTTTATGAAAGGGGGCATTGTTTATTCCAATGCTGTGACCACAGTTTCACCACATCATGCTTGGGAAGCTCGTTACACTGACATTGGCTATGGATTAGGTCACACCTTGCATCTACACCAAGATAGATTCACTGGTGTACTAAACGGCATTGATCATGATTTTTGGAATCCTGAAACAGACCGATACATTCCCTCTCACTACACCAAAGACAATTTTGAAGAAAAAGCCAAGAATAAAAAAGCTTTACGAGAGCGGCTGTTATTGCAGGATGTTGAGAAGCCAATCATTTCCTACATTGGTCGTTTAGATGAGCAAAAAGGCGTTCATCTTGTCCATCACGCAATTTATTACGCTCTCCACAATGGAGCACAATTTGTGTTGTTGGGTTCAGCAACAGAGTCAAGCATTAATAATCATTTCCGCCATGAAAAAGACTTTTTGAACAATAATCCTGATGTTCATTTAGAACTTGGCTTTAACGAAGAATTATCCCACCTCATTTATGCTGGGGCAGATATGATTATTGTCCCCAGTAATTATGAACCTTGTGGACTCACTCAAATGATTGGCTTGAAGTACGGTACTGTACCTATAGTTCGCGGAGTCGGTGGACTAGTTAATACTGTGTTTGATAAAGACTACGACCAAACCAAACCACCAGAAGAACGCAATGGATATGTGTTCTACCAGTCAGATTATCATGCGCTTGAATTTTCGTTGGAACGTCCTTTGAAGTTGTGGTACAACAATCCAGAAGAGTTCCGCAAACTTGCCCTTGCGGGTATGGAGTATGACTACTCTTGGAATCATCCAGGAGAAGAATATGTAAAGATTTACGACCATATCCGACACAAATGGTAGTGGCTTAGTCTGCTACTGCGAAGGATGATATAGCGATCCTAAATCATTTGTGATAAACAAGATCCCCGACTTCGTAAGAGTTGTCGGGGATCTGTGGCTTTCAATTATCACGAATTAAATGGGATTACTATACTAATGGGTACTTCCCACTTGAGGTGTTAAATATGGTTGCTTCACCTGAAATCTATATCACCCCCGACGAATACCTCCAAATGGAGGAACACAGCGAGATTAAACATGAATATATCGACGGCTACATCTACTCAATGGCTGGAGCGCTTGACTCCCATGTTACTATTGCGGGTAACCTATTTGCTCTCCTGCGTAATCATGTACGTGGCTCAGGTTGTCGTGTTTACATCGCCGATATGAAAGCACGTATCGAATCTATAAATCGATATTACTATCCCGATGTGATGGTGACTTGCGACCAACGAGATCAAGAAACTCCTGCGTATAAAAAATTTCCCTGTTTAATTGTCGAAGTTTTATCTGACTCGACTGAAGCCTTTGACCGGGGAGACAAATTCGCCGATTACCAAACTTTAGAAAGTCTCCAAGAGTATGTTTTAATTAACACCAAACGTCAGCGAGTCGAGTGTTTCCGCCGTAATGATGAAGGGCTGTGGGTTTTGCAATCTTACACAGCAGAAAATAAATCATTTCGACTACACAGTATTAAGTTTGAAGGAACGATCGCACAGCTTTACGAAGATGTCGTTTTCTAGCAGCAATTCCTAAAAAATAGATTGTAAAATTGTATGAAGCTCTTTGGATTTATATCTTAGTAGTCCGCCAAACCAACAATGCTTGGTTTATCAACTTTTAAATTCATCTTCTTTTCCTCTTCCTTTGCGCTCTTTGCACGCCAGGTGCTTCAAGTCGGCGGAGCCGCCCAACGCACTGGCTTGTCTTTGTGGTTTTTTTTCTACCCCTCAAAGTTGCCTTGATAGAGTACTAGATACTATTAATAAACATCAGGATTGACACAATTAGGCAATCGCTCTCCCTTCAACCCAGCAATCAAGTTGGCGATCGCCATATTTGCCATTTTTTCTCGTGTTTGACGGCTAGCACTGCCAATATGAGGTGTAATAATCAGGTTATCTAAGGTTAGTAAAGGACTATCAGTTGGTATCGGTTCTGGATCGGTGACATCGATGGCAGCACCTGCAATTTCACCACTTACAAGCGCTTGGTATAACGCTTCTGGATCGACAATTGCTCCCCGCGCTGTGTTGATGAGAATGCCAGACTGCTTCATTAATTCAAACTCGGGAACGCTAAAAAGATGATAAGTTTCATCCGATAATGGTGTATGAATTGTCACAAAATCTGCCTCTTGCAGCAGATGTTCAAACGTAGTAAACTCCACACCTAAATCTTTTTCTAACTCCTGGTCACATCTGTGTTTGCTGGTATAAAAAACTTTCATGTCAAACCCTTTGGCACGACGAGCAACTGCCTGACCAATACGCCCAAAACCAACAATCCCTAATGTCGCACCTGTGATGTTCGGTCCCAATAACAAATTTGGTTCCCACGTCCGCCACTCACCCCCACAAACAAATCGGTCTGCTTCTACCACTCGTCGTGCAGCCGCCATGAGTAACGCCCAAGTCAAGTCAGCAGTCGCGTCTGTTAACACACCGGGGGTATGACCAACTGGTATTTTGCGTGCAGTCGCAGCGGGAATATCAATATTGTCGTATCCAACTGCCATTTGGCTAATAACTTTAAAAGAAGTTCCGGCTGCTTCTATCAGTTGCTGATCAATCTCGTCTGTCAGCAAGCACAGCAAACCATCAATTGTCTTGACTTTTTCTAGTAAAACTTTATAGGAAGGCGGTTGGCGTTCTTCCCAGACTTCAATGGTAGCAATCTCTTGCAGTTGGTCTAATTTGGTGAGAAGGCGGCGAGTGATGAAGACTTTGGGTTTGGGCATAGTTGAGGGTTTATTGGGTTTGCTTACGTTCAATTTAAGCTACTAGCTGCGACATGTGAACGCTTCGCTCAAGACAGCCCCACGACAAATATTATGTTCCTGGACGAGAGCGAATATGATCGGGTATATGATGGCGATCGCCTAATAGTTCTAACAAAGGACCATTAACGTCAAATTTAACCATACTTACCGACGCGACCAAAATATTCACCCGATAGCGATAGCGTCCCAAATCAATTCCTAATAAACTGCAAAGCATAATCCGAATCGTAGCTTTATGGGATACTACTAAAACATTACCTTCGGGATGTTTTTCTTGAATTTCAGCAATTACAGGCATAGAACGGTTAGCAATATCTACCGCAGTTTCTCCACTTAGTGGTGCATTCCAAGCCGGTTCTGTCAACCATTTTACATAGTTTTCTGCATAATTCTCTTGGACAAACGATTTACTCTTAGTTTCCCATTTGCCGTAGCTACCTTCTCTAAGTCCGTCACGCAACTGCATATCCATACCGATAGCATCACAAAATGGCTTAGCAGTTATAATTGTGCGCTTCATCGGGCTAACATAAACCGCTTCCCACTTCAATTTTTGATAAACATCGGCAAAACTCTCTGCCATCTGCATCCCTTCAGAGGTCAACTCCGCATCAGTTTCTCCGCAGAAATTACCACTTTGACTAAAAGTAGTTTCTCCATGTCGCAGTAAATATAAATTGAGTGTCATAGCTTGTATCGCGATTGGGATAAAGGAGTTTGTGCAAAAATAAAATACCATCAATCTCGCAATCGAGTTTGTGACACCAGGACAAAGTAATCAACCAAAAAAGTCAATCAATCACAAACTTTTGCGATACGCCTCTGGCGTCTGCCCTTTGGGCAGACGCCCTGAGTGAGTCTCCCGTATGGGCGATCGCCCAAGGGGCGGCTCCCTGCTGGAGCATCGCCGCAACTTTGCCAAATTCAGCTTATATGCCAACCGCCGCAAGTGAGTACGAAGAATTTAATACCAAAAAGTTATTGCTGTGCCCAAAGAGCGATCGCCTCAGCAAATCCTGCAAATGAACTATAATCCTGGGCAACTATTGAGACATTTAAGCCCAATTTCTTTGCATTTGCTGCAGTGTAAGGTCCAAAGCAGGCGATACGCGTAGCGTTAAGCCAAGGGCTTATCGCGCAATGCTTGTAATCACTTTTCGAGTCAACCATTTGCAAAAAACCTGCCACTTCCGCAGTGCTGCTAAAGGCAATGACATCTATTTTGCCTTGCCGAATCAGATTTAACTCAACCTCATAAATATCTTTATCTAAACACCGCGTCCTATAAGTTGGTACACGGGTGACCTTCATGCCCAATTTTTCTAACCCTGCAACAAAGTTTGGAATCACATCGGGTTCTGGTACGCCTACAACTTCTGGAACTGGGACAAGGACATTTTTCTGAGCAATATCCGGAATTTTAGCCAATTCAGCAATAACTCCTGCTGGGCTGGGTTCTTTCGGTACTAAATCGACTTTGACTCCCAAAGCTGCTAATCTTTCAGAGTCCAATCCTATCGCAGATAATCGACAATTTGTCAATCTAAAGGGGTTTATCTGCAAATCTTCCAGACGTTGGAAAAATGCATCGATACCGTTTCTGCTGGTAAAAGCAATCCAATCAAATGCATCGATACGTTGCAGTGCAGCATCTAACTGTGTAAAGTTTTCTAATGAACAAGTTTCGATGGTTGGCATCACAAACGGCATACCACCTTGGTTAATGAGTTGCTCAGATAACCTGGCGGCATAGTTGCGAGGTGCGGTAACGATAATGCGCTTACCATGTAAGGGTAGTTGTACGGTTGGAGTAAGCAGTTTGATTGACCTCCTTTGATCCCACCACTAACCTATAAGGATATAGTGGGGGATTTGTTGTCGAATTTTGTTAAACTTCTGGGCAGTGCGTTAGCCGAGAGTACGGCACCATACCTGTTATGTTTTAACCTCTACTTCGGGCTAACTTTATCAATCGTCTTGATTTTACCGTCGTCCCCAACTGTCCAGACATCGTAGATACCGATCACATCGCCGTTTTGGTCAACATCCACGTTACCACTAGCTCCCTGGTAGTTGATTTTTTTACCTTCTTTCAATAACTTTAGTCCCTCGCATACATCAGTTACTTCTGTACCAGGACCATTGGAAACTTCGCGGATTTTACTGGCTATGCCTTCGCCTGTATTCTGCTTAGCAGCTTGTGCTGCTAGTGCTAGCAAGGCGGCGGCATCCCAGCCTTGAGGAGCAAATTCACCTGGTGCGCCTCCTCTTTTAGATTGCCAGAGTTTATTTAAAGCTTCTAACGCTTTGCCGTTAGAACCTGGTACTGTACCAATCACTCCAGATACGATATATTTACCATCACTGGTTTTGCCAACTTGTCCAGGAAAATCATTTGACTTCATTCCATCTGTCAGCATCACCTGCACTCCTTGCAGCAAACCTTGCTGGTACGCTGCTTTTAGGAGTAAACTTCCTGTTTCTACGTAAAAAACGCCAAGGACTGCATCAGGCTTACCAGCAAAAGCAGCAGATGCTTCAGTATCAAAGGTGGTTGCTTTAGGATCGTAGCGGACGGGGTTGTTTTTATTAACAATAGTTCCCCCCGATTTTTCAAAAGCTTGCACAAATGCTTTTTCAAAGCCGACGCCATAGTCGTTATTTATGACGACGGTAGAAACTTTTTTATAACCTCTTTTATTAGCAAGTGCGGCTATGGCTGGTCCCTGGTAACTATCAGGTGGAACAGTACGTGCCCAAAAACCTTTAAATTGCCCTTTTTTTGCCTGTTCAGTAAATACGGGGCTGGTACTACCGGGAGAAATCAGCATGACTTTATTTTGAGCAGCAATTGAGACAGCAGCAGTAGAAACGCTGCTGGCAAAGGAACCAACAACACCTGCAACTCTATCTACAGTTGCCAGTTTGGTCATACCAGCAGCACCAGCTTTAGGATCAGTTTGGTCATCTACCTGAACAAGAGTCACAGGTTGATCATTAACGCCACCGCAAGCGTTGACAGTTTCCACAAGCAAGGGGACTGAGGGTATAATCTGCTGTCCAATGGAAGACAAGTCACCAGTGGCTGGTAGCAGGGAACCAATTTTCAACCCATTACCACTGGTAGCTGTTGTCGTTGAGCCTCCTCCTGGGCTGGCACTTGTGGTATTAGTATTACCTGTTGGGCTGGTTGGGGGAGCTGTATCGCAAGCAGCTGCTAGGAAACCAACTGCTAGGGTTGTCAAAGCCAGAGCAAAGGCAGCATTTATCTTTTGCATAATATTTAGTTTCACTCCTCATTTATTCAGGAGCCTAAAAGTAAGATTCAAATTAAATGATGAATTAAATTCTTTAATGGCTCCAGATGATAAATAATAACATCCCCTTTAGAGGATGTCTGAGAAGTGAAAAATGTCAAGCCCAACGCAGCAACACTGAGGGCTTAACGCTTACGCTAGTCATATCAAGTTCGCCTAATTACTTACAAGAAAAACACATCACCCCCATCACCTTGCCAAAATCGCGGAGAGAGAATGGGAGTGAGGTTCTTCGTTTTTTATAAACCTGTCTTGTTTTCCCTTATTTTTTCTTAATCAACGGAGAGGGAGGGATTCGAACCCTCGGTACAGCCTTACGAACTGTACAACGGATTAGCAATCCGTCGCTTTCGACCACTCAGCCACCTCTCCAGGGTCACGAGGATTAATGTTAACAGAGTCTAAGGTTAAATGTCAATAGCTTATTTGTCATTTGTCATTCGTCACTTGTTATCACAAACGAGAAAGGACAAATGACAACTTTCTCATAAGACTTGTGCTCGTAACCATGCAGCTGGCAAAGCACGTAACTTTTGCCATTGAGGCACGTAAGCACGTCGAGTGAACACATTGTAATCGTTGCGTTCAATGATATTCAAAATTCGACTGTAATGCATCAAAGATGCCCATACTGGTAAGCGAGCATCGGCAGATAGGTAAGAGATTCCCTTTTCTGCTTTGGCGTAAAATTGGCGTGCCCGTGCAATTTGAAAGCGCATTAGCGATCGCCAGCGATCATCCACCACTCCTTTAAACAGGTCTTGCTCTGTATAGTTAAAGCGCGCCAAGTCTTCTTGGGGAATATAAATCCGCCCCCGCCTTGCATCCTCCCCGACGTCTCGTAGAATATTGGCGAGTTGATGGGCTATTCCCAGAGTAATCGCTTCTTCTGTGGGGATATAAGGCTGTTGATGACAATTCCACGGAGCCGTGTTTGTGGAGGTGTCAACGCCCATCACTGCTGTTGACATCAAACCGACTGTCCCAGCAACGCGGTAACAGTAAAGGTGTAACTCCTCAAAGGTTTCGTAGCGACTCCGGTATAAGTCCATACGCTGACCAGCAATCATATCCCGAAAGGGCTGAATGTCTATCGGGAAACGCTGAATAGTATCCACCAAAGCGACATCAAGATTATCCAATGGGTGTCCAGCAAAAATCCATTCCAGCTGCTGTTCCCACAGATCCAAAGTTTCTGGTGTGGTCATAGCAGATGCGGGACCATCCACGAGTTCGTCTGTACGGCGACACCAACCATAAATTGCCCAAATGTGTTTGCGCTTTGGCTTATCCACCAGCAAAGTGCCGATGTAAAAAGTCGTGGAATACTTGACTATAAGCTGGCGACAAAGTTTATAGGACTCGTCCACAGAGACCGGTGTTTTCATGCGAGGGATGGAATCAGGCAGTTTCAGCATTCGTTGCAGGCTGAAGGGTTTGCATTTGCAGGCTTTTTGAATTTGCCACCGGATGTGCTTCAGCAGTCGTGTAGCGCGTCCTACCGACCCAAAGCCTTTTCAGGGGTTTGCCTTGTTTCCTCGAAAGGAGGAAGGGGTTTTCCTTCAGAAAATCCCTCGGCGGTATTACGGACGATCGCCTGCGCTGTCAGCTTACCAGAAAGTACGGCACCTTCCATACTCCCCAAGTAACGTTGCATTGTGTAACTCCCTGCTAAATAAAAGTTAGCAATTGGGGTGACTTGTGAGGGACGGTACTCTTGACGACCAGGCGTTGCTTTGTAAACTGAGCGTGGCGTCTTCACGATATGATATTTCAACAGCTTTGCCCCATTGTCTCCCGTAAAGTCGTCAGGAAACAATTTTTCCAGTTCAGCAACAGTTGCTTGCAAAATTTCCTCATTAGATTTTGCAATCCAATCTGCGGCTGGTGCTAGAACTAATTCCAACATTGAGCGGTCGGGGTTGGCGTATTCGCGGCAGGTGTTACTCATATCAGCATAAACACTGAGCAGGGGCGATCGCGAGAATAGCAGATGGTCAATTTTAGTCAGTTTACGGTCAAACCATAGCTGCAAGTTTATCACTGGTACACCCTCTAAACCTTCCAATTTTTGGAAAAATTCAATTTGTTTCCAACGTGCAGGTGCCAAAATCTTCATCACGTCAACCGACATTGCCGATACGTAGGCATCAGCCGTAAATACTTCATCTTCTTCTCCATTCAACCCCCGAATCACAAAATGCTTGACTGTGCCATCGTCATTCAGCACAATTTCTTTGAGCGGTGCATTCAACCGCACTTCTCCACCCCGTGCGGTAATGTGATCAACGATTGGCTGACACAGACGTTCTGTTGGGGAACCGTCCAGAAAAGCCATTTTTGAGCCGTTCTTTTCTTGCAAAAACCGATTGAGAGCTGTTAAAAGAATTGTTGCCGAAATTTCATCAGGATTTATGAAGTTCAGCGCCTTAGACATGGCGATAAAAACTTCTTTTTCTACTCGTGGCGGAATCTTTTGTTTTTTCATCCATTCCGACCAAGAGTATTTGTCCATCTCTTCCACGTACCGTTGTCCCAGAATCATCGCTGGTAGCAAACCGATACCAAAGCGAATTTTTTCTGGCCATGTGAGCATATCGTTATTCCGCAGAATAGCTACTATGCCATTCAAAGGCGCTGGCACGTCCGGAAAATCAAAGCGACTGTAAGTCCCTGGATTATTGGGCTGGTTGAAGATCATGGTGTGTTCTTTCCACTCCAATCTATCTTCAATCCCCAGTTCTTTGATCAGTTGCAACATATTGGGATATGCCCCAAAGAAGATGTGCAGCCCTGTTTCATACCAGTCGCCATCTTTGTCTTTCCACGCTGCTACTAACCCTCCCAACACGTCTCGGCTTTCCAAAACAATAGGAGTGTGCCCTGCATCTGTGAGATATTTAGCACAGGAAAGCCCTGCTAAACCCGCTCCCGCGATCGCTACTCGCATTGAACCTTACTGCTCTTCAATATTTTGAATTGTTTTATCGTTTTCATTATACTTTGCAATCTGTTACATTTAGCAGTTTTTCGGTGATCGCTTTTTGAGATTGGCTGCTTCCCTCGGGGAGCATCGTCCATCAGAGCGTTGCTTCTTGAAGCACAATTTTTGTCTCAGACTCATTTATACCCCAATACACTTGAGTTAACAATACACTTCAACATAATGAAGATTTTTCGGTTGGCTTCGGCAGTTGCAACCCAAGCGCAACAGACAACCTTTACCACAAAAGTGTCCTCTGCTTTTTACATTTTATGTACTTTCTTTTACCATTTTTTACTTAGTTAGACGAAAATATATAGGAATCCGGTTTGATTTGGTGAGACCAGTGCTTGATGAGGGGAGCCACTGCGGTGGTGAGGCAGTCCGGTTTTGGGGGTTTCCAACGCCAGATACCAAGTGAGGGAAACCCTCCTATGGCACAAAGTGCCACGCTACGCGCTTCAGTACTGGCTCCCCATGAGGAACTGCCGAAAGGGTTTCACAGGCTTAGACGCCCGGAGGGCGGCTTCCCGCAATCTGTCGCATGTGGCGTTTTCCCGACAGAGGCATCTGGCGGAGCTAACGCTAACACCAGTCGCCTAGGTCGGGAAACCCTCCTGTAGCGCTGGATTCACCGCAACGCACTGGCTCCCCTACCAAGAGCGCTGCTCTCACCGTAAGGCGTGGCGTTAGCCATAGGGTGAAATTGTTTGCGTAGGGAGGGAACGCTTAACAGGGAACAGGAAAAAGGCTCTTGAAGTGTACCTAGCTTCGTCAAAAATCAAATAGTAGTCCTATAAAATCTAGATACATTTCACTCTCCCTACTCAAAAACTGCCTTTCCCTGATATTTGTGGGATTGTTGTGATCAAAGTGGATAAATTTAAAGGATAAACTCTGACACAATAACCTCGTGAGTCAACACTTAGAAAAGTCATCCCGAAATCTTTAGTGGAGGTATGTAAAAGAGATTAAGGAAAGGCTAATGGACTTTTGGAGCTTATATGACTTTTAGTGTTTTATTAGTATTAATATGAACACCGTATTAAATTGTGACTCTAAAATATAATTTTTGTTAATTTTGTTGACAAACAAAAATGGCGGCTTTATTTGTTTGGCATCAATTTTACTGTTATATAATACTGGAAAAAAACTATATTAAGAGGATATTAAAGCTGTGCGTAATGATTTACAAGGATTAGAGATTAGTCCAAAAGAACTGCAAAAATTGACTAATTTGCCTGTGGGCGATGAACTCATAATTATTACTCATCCGATGAAAAGACTACTGAGTCAAGTTATAGAAAGAGCCAAAAGTTCTGAGGCTGCTACGGTAGTTTTTATTGGAATGACAATACTAGTTTCTAGTTATATTACATTTGATGTTATTATCAGACTCTTTGTTAATTGGGTTACTATACCTTCCTGGCTCTTACTAGTCATATCTAGTTGTTCAGTAGGAATTTTTACACAAGTATTTTTATATTTTTTATGGAAACAAAGAATTCGTATTGTCAGACAAAACATGACACATTCGCTAAAAATTCTATTGAATGATGTTGAGAGATATAATGCTGTTATTAAAGCAATAGACATCAACGATCAAATAGAAGCAGCAGGAAATTCAGGAGTGAGCTTGAATGAAAGAAAGAAAGTTATAGAAGCACTAAAACTGACAAGAAATGATTTAATTCGGGCATTAAAGACAGAAAGAATATTAAGAGAAAATAAAAATTTTATTGTTAGTAAATTAGAGCTGTTTGCTGATAATTTAGCAATATTAACAGCAATGCAAGTGAGCGAACAGGCTAGTGAACACGGACGATTGCTGAATGAAGCATTGCAGATCGCATTGGATGTACAACAAGAAATGAAAAGTTTACAGAGTCAGGGTTCTTAAGACTGTAAAATCTTAAGAATCTCTGCTCCTGAAAAATGGACAGTGTCAATATCTATGCTCTTGTAAAAAAGCTTTCACAGTTTGGTTAAACGCCTCAGGCTGTGTTAAAAAAGGCCAATGATTACCAGGAACTTGACAAATGCGTAAATTTTTCAGATTAGTTTTGTAAGGTTGGAGTTGCCAATCTTTGCGGTTAAGTCCTTTTTCTGGCTGCACAAACAAGGTGGGGATATGAATGGGGGCTGTAGTAAAACCGGGACAAAGCATCACTGCCTCAAAAATTCTATCGCGAGCTGCGATGGTAAATTTACTACCCCAAGTCCCATCGGTTTTTTGTTCAATACTTGCTTGAAAAACTTGCTGTTGTAAGGAACTCCATCCTTGAAACTGATTTAACTGACGCGCTTGCTGTTGGGCTGACTCGTAAGTCGCAAATGGTCCCATACCTTTGAGAAAGGATAAAAATTGGTACAAAAGCGGAAAAGTAACCTTAAAAAAGCTGGGTATTTTCCAAATAAAAATGGGATCGACCAGAACGATACTCCGTAAACGTTGCGGATTGATCCTTGCCCATATAACAGCTAGTTTACCTGTCCAGGAGTGAGCGACAACATGGGTGGCTGACCATCCCAAGCTATCCATCAGTGCTTCTAAGTCTGTGATCACGCTCTCAAAACTATAATCTCTCTCTGGTTTCCCACTCTCACCATGACCGCGCATATCTGGCGCGACTATATGGTAATCTGGCGCTAAGTCATCTGCTAGACTCGACCAAACTAGTGCGTGGTCGGCTAAACCGTGTAATACCAGTAAAGGTTCTTGGCCTTGGTTCCATTCTAAATAAGAAAGTTGGATATCAGGTTTCGATAAGGTTTGACGTATTGGCATAATCGCAGATTACCAGACTTTCACACAATTTTGACTTCTACAGGTTTAGAAATCCATTCATTTCTTTTACTGTCTTATCAAAAGAAATTGTTTTTACGGTGATTCACGTGAGACGTTGAAAGCCCTCTTTCTTTAGAGGAGGGATGAAAACGGATTAAAGCAAATTAATTTGCTTTATTGTAAGGACATATTGCTAGGATAAATATAGACAGCGGTAATTCGCAATAAAAAACGAAGTAGGTCACGCGGACAACTCCTGATCCGGAAACAAAGGTAGTAAAAATCTTAAATGTTGTACCGCCACTTGCTTTATGCCGGGAACCCTTTCGGCAGTTCCTCATGGGGAGCCAGTACTGAAGCGCGTAGCGTGGCACTTTGTGCCATAGGAGGGTTTCCCTCACTTGGTATCTGGTGTTGGAAACCCCCAAGACCAGACTGCCTCACCACCGCAGTGGCTCACAAATGTGGGAGTCAAAGGAAAGCTTTGTACAAACCTTTATGCCCTAAGGGGCACGCTACGCGAACAAACGCGGTCGGGCAGTCCTTGCGAAATTTGGACGTATCCAAACGGGGAGACTTGAATGCAAGCATTTAAGTGTCTAGGGAGGACGGATGAAGCAAGAATCTTCTAGCCTTTAGGCACAAGAGTGTCAAACATCCGTAGATTTTATTCTTTCTGTTCCCTGTTAAGCGTTCCCTATTCCCTGTTAAGCGTTCCTTATTCCCTGTTAAGCGTTAAGCGTTCCCTCAATAGACACCAAACTGGATTTTAGATTTGCGATTCATCCTAAATCTACAATCTAAAATCCAAAATCTAGTTACCGGTTGACTGCTGCTGCTTCTCGCGCTGCGGCTGCTTGGTCTGGGTGAATACCCAGGCGGGTAAGATTAATTCTGCCTTTGTTATCAATTTCTCGCACTTTAACAATCACTTCATCACCAACTGTGACTTCGTCCTCAACTTTGCCAACACGGTAGTCAGCCAGTTGCGAAATGTGGATCATTCCTTCCTTGCTAGGAAGAAATTCCACAAAAGCGCCAATTGGTATAATTCGTGTGACTCTGCCTGCGTAGACATCACCTTCATTGAGCTTTCTTGTCATGCCTTGGATAATGATCCGTGCTTTTTTCGCTTTGTTTTCATCCACAGCAGAAATCGTCACTGTACCATCATCTTCGATGTCAATTTTAGCACCTGTTTCTTCGGTGATCCCCTTAATCGTCTTACCTCCTGGTCCAATGACCAGACCAATCATGTCTGGATCAATCCGGATAGTCAACAGACGTGGGGCATAAGGTGACATTTGACCGCGCGGTTGATCGATTGTCTCCAGCATTTTCTCCAGAATATGCAACCGTGCTGCTTTGGCTTGGTGAACGGCTTGGGAAATAATATCCAAGGATAGACCGGAAATTTTCATATCCATTTGTAGGGCGGTTATGCCTTTGTCTGTCCCGGCAACTTTAAAGTCCATATCGCCCAAAAAGTCTTCTATACCCTGAATATCAGTCAGGACTCGGACTTCGTCGCCTTCTTTTATCAAACCCATTGCAGCGCCACTAACCGGTTTAGCAAGAGGTACGCCTGCATCCATCAATGCCAGTGTCGAACCGCACACTGAACCCATTGAGGTGGAACCGTTGGAAGAAAGCACTTCCGATACCACCCGAATGACGTAGGGGAATTGTTCTTTTGGTGGTAACACGGGTAGCATTGCTCTTTCTGCCAGTGCCCCGTGACCGATTTCCCGACGTCCTGGCGCACGTAAAGGTTTTGTTTCCCCAACGGAGAACGGTGGGAAATTGTAATGGTGCAAGTAGCGCTTATGTTGATCCTGTTGCAAGTCATCAGCCAGTGATTGAGCATCTCCTGGTGTACCAAGAGTGCAAGCGGATAGCACCTGAGTTAATCCCCGGTTAAATAGACCGCTACCGTGGACTCGCTTGGGCAAAATGCCAACATCACAAGATACGGGACGTACTTCATCAAGCTTACGACCGTCAACACGGACATTATCTTCGATGATTTGACGGCGCATGAGCTTTTTGGTAAGGTCTTTGAAGGTATTATCAAGAACCTTACTATTTGCCAATGCAGCAACGCGAACAGAATCTTCTTCGCTAAGTTCAGCGATCGCAGCTTTAATCGATTCCTTGACTGCATCTAAAGCTGTATCGCGCTGTTTTTTGTCGAAATCAAATTGTGACAGAATTTTCTTAATTTCAACAGTAGCGCGATCGCGTATATAGTTTTCCAGTGTTGAGTCTACCTCTGGTGGCTCCTCTACTGGAATTTCTATACCAATTTCAGCGATCAAATCTTGCTGCGCCCTAATTAGATCCTGTACAGCTTCGTAGCCAAATTCAATTGCTTCGATAATGTCTCTCTCTGAGAGTTGATTTGCTCCTGCTTCCACCATGATGACACCTTCTGGTGAACCAGCAACGATCAGATCCAGATCTCCAGCTTCAATTTCTGCATAGGTGGGGTTAATGATAAAATCATCTCCTACTAACCCGACACGCACTGCCGCCATTGGTCCGTAAAATGGTATTTTAGCCATTAAAGTGGCGATCGAAGCACCTGTGACTGCTAGCACATCAGGTGGCACCAATTCATCCATTGAGAGTGTCAGCGCAACAATTTGCAAATCGTCTCGCAACCAAGACGGGAACAAAGGACGTATTGGACGGTCAATTAAACGACTAGTGAGAGTTGCTTTTTCTGGCGGACGACCTTCCCGCCGCATAATTCCTCCAGGAATTCTACCTGCGGCATACAGTCTTTCTTCGTAATCTACTGTCAACGGAAGAAAATCAATGCCCTCTCTGGCTTGTGATCGCGTAGCCATCACCAAAACTGTTGTGTCCCCAGATTCTATCAACACCGAGCCACCAGCCTGGGGAGCTAAATGACCAACCTTCAGTCGAATATCCCGTCCGTCAAAGGATATTGACTTCTCAAATTCTCCCATTCAATTTTTTTTCCTTCTATGCACGCTATTCTCTCTCTGTGGCAATCCTAACATTTATGCTCTCTGGCTGGCGTCAATGACATACAAAGTTGATACTCTATCCTTTTCAATATTTTGCTTGCCTTCGGCAATGTCTACTACTCGACCAAGCAAAGCAAGTAAATTTACGGGGTAAATCGATGGAAAAATGGGGAATTAACGAGTTAGGGATTTTATTTTTGTAAACAAAAAGCGTCTTGACCCGCTAGGGACAATATGGTGTCACCCTGCCATAATAGAACTATCGCCGCAAAGGACAGGGCAGCGGCTAGCCAGAGTCCCTGAGAAGCAATCAGATCGATTCGCTCGCTTTCGTCTGTACCAAAGGCTTGTGCAACGTTTGTCCCTAAAGCTTCCAGAATGCGAGCACAAACAACAGGGTAAAAAAGATGATGACACCCAAGGCTCCTGCTGCTAAACTTTGAGTGGCCAGTAAGCCCATCATGACAACATTGACAGTGTTAATGCCAAAAGAGCGCGGGTTGAGATATTACTAGGGGAACTACCAATTGCAGGCTGGCTCGGGCTTCTGATAAAATTTTTGACTGAAATTCTGTTGCGATAAGTTCCATATCTGACATCATAATTCTTAGATCATAATGTATATAGCAGTCCTAAATCATGCGTGAGAACAGATAAAGCCTGTAAGGCTTGCAAAACAATATTTTTTGACTCGGTGAATTCTCACAACTCATATAGGATTGCTATAGCAAAATATGATTGTAATTGTCGCACACATCATAAAGTGCGGTACATTATGGTAATTGCTGAGGGGTTCTGCATTGCTTAAAATACCTAAAATGCCCTAGTACGTTGCCTAAGTCTTGATAAATTGAAAATAAGGAATTGCAGAAACTAGAGAAACAGCTAATTAAAGACCATTATTTTGTGAACATCTGAGTAATTGTTAAATGGCAATTTTACACGGTAGTTGGTTAATAGCAAATCAGGGTTGTTTATTTGTTTGGGGAGAGACTTGGCGAACTCTTGGGACAAATTCTAGTCATAGTACATTTGATGATGTACTAACACATCCTCTGGCAATGACACCATTAGAATTAGTCGAGTGGCTGCATTCACGTAACATCACAATTGCGAGAATGCTGCAAACAAAACATATAGTGACGTCAGATGCAAAGTCTCTAAAAAATGGGAAAACGTCCAAAGCAGCCAGAACTGCCGATGTGAGTTTGCCAACGCACTCCCAAGTTGTTGCCCTACCAACTTATATTTTAGAAAATACTCAGCAGGGAACAGTTGAAATCTTGCCGGCGCATTCTGCCACATTAGATTTACCAAATAAAACTCCCCAGTACTTACAACCGTGGCTTATTGAAGGTTTTTGCCTTAACCCCGAAGAGGCAATAAAATTCCTAACTTCATTACCTCTAAGTGTTCCTAATGGTGAAGATAATTTTTTGGGAGGAGATTTACACTTTTGGGTGCAGGTTGCCCGCTGGAGTTTGGATCTAATTTCGCGTGGTAAGTTTTTACCCACAATTCAACGCCAAAGCGATAATTCTACAGTCGCGAAATGGCAAGCACTTCTAGATAGCGCCCAAGATGGAACTCGTTTAGAAAAATTTTCTCAATTGATGCCATTGGCTTGTCGGACTTATCAGGAAATTTTCCAATTCGGGGAAGATAAGGAGACAAAATCCTCCTCATCTGTTCACATAAACTTGCCACTCGAACCTCAAGAATTACTGCTGGTATTTCTTAACAGTACAATAGATGCTCAAGTACGAGGGATGGTGGGTTCCCAACCTCTGTTAGAAACCAGAGTGATGGCGTCTTTACCAGCGACGGTGCGACAGTGGTTACATTCTCTGACGGCTGCGTCTAACACCTGCAGTGCTGATCCCTTTGGGGTGGAACGACTAGAGGCCGTCCTGAAAGCTTGGACTATGCCCTTGCAATACCAAATGGCGGGAAACAACCAGTTTCGTAGCTGTTTTGTATTACGTTCTCCAGAGTCAGGAGGGGAGACTCACTGGACTTTAGCTTATTTCCTGCAAGCTGCTGATGATTCCAATTTTCTCATAGACGCGACAACGATTTGGAACCATCCTTTAGAAAAATTTGTTTATCAAAATCGAACAATTGAACAACCGCAAGAGACATTTTTACGCGGTTTGGGATTGGCTTCACGATTGTATCCACCAATTGCAGATAGCTTAGAAACTCCGTATCCTCAATTTTGCCACCTCAACCCAATTCAGGCTTATGAGTTTATCAAGTCTGTAGCATGGCGGTTTGAAGATAGTGGTTTGGGTGTGATTTTACCGCCTAGTTTAGAGAACCGCGAAGGATGGGCAAATCGTTTGGGTTTGAAAGTTACTGCCCAAACATCTAAGAAAAAGCAAGAACGTTTAGGTTTGGAAAGTTTGTTGAATTTCAAGTGGGAATTGGCGATTGGTGGACAGACGATTTCCAAAGCAGAATTTGATCGGTTGGTGGCTTTGAATAGCCCATTGGTAGAAATTAATGGCGAGTGGGTAGAATTGCGATCGCAAGATATCAAAACAGCACAAACCTTTTTTGCTTCTCGCAAAGAACAAATGGCGCTGTCTTTGGAAGATGCTTTGCGTATCAGTACAGGAGACACTCAGACGATTGAAAAATTACCAGTGGTTAGCTTTGAGGCGTCTGGGGCATTACAGGAACTGATATCTGCCTTGACGAATAACAAAGCAGTTGAACCCTTGCCCACACCCGCCAGCTTCCAGGGAAAGTTGCGACCTTATCAAGAACGTGGGATGGCGTGGCTTTCGTTTTTGGAACGTTGGGGCTTGGGTGCTTGTCTGGCGGACGATATGGGATTAGGTAAATGCGTTGTAAATAATACATATGTATACGTAAACGGAGAACTACGCACAGCAGAAGAAATTTGGCAGACCTATGCTGGAGAAACAGAGTTTGATGGCGAGGGATTCTGGGCTGATCCGACTGATAAATTACTAGTGAATTCTATAGATGAGAAAACTGGTAAAATAGTGCAGGCTCCCATCCGACGACTGTATCGGCAGCAAGTTTGCGAGAAGTTGCGAAAGGTCACGCTGCAAGACGGTAGCAGTATCACTATCACCCGTCGTCACAAGCTGCTGACAAGCAAGGGTTGGACAAATGAGCTAAAGGTGGGTGATTATGTCTGTGTACCCGCGAAAATGCTTTGGGAAGGTCAACCAGAAGACCCTGATTTGGTCAAGTTTCTTGCTTGGCAGATTGCTGAAGGTCATGAACAGCTTAATTTGGGACAATTTACAATATCACAGAAAGATACCACAGTCTTAGAAGATTTACTCCAAATTTTGCAACGCATTGGTGCACGCAATAACCTAAAGATTAACAGTCCTAGTATTTGCACTTTTCCCGGCAGAGTTCCATGTCTTAGAATTAACAGCCAAGCCTATCGACGATTCTTGGAAGCTAAAGGTTACCTTTGGGGCAAACTGTCAGCAGAAAAGTCAATTCCGCCCTTTATCATGCAAGCAGACTTAGACAGTGTACAAATATTTTTACAAAACTACTTCGATGCTGAGTCTGCTGTTGTTTATAGTATGCGGAGTATCGAGATTGCCACAGCTTCACCGCTGTTGATTCAGCAACTTTCTACATTACTGCGACGCTTCGGTATCTGGTTACGAATATCGCCCAAGCAGAAGTGTGCTACCAATGGAACTCGTACTTTACGCACCTATTATATCGGTGTTATTGGAGGAAATTCTGCTCGGAGATTTTTGCAAGAAATTGGATATGGTATCCCAGAAAAACAGCGGAAGTTAGAAGAAATTTGCCAACAAGTTAGTAACACAAATGTTGAGGGAATTCCTGCTTCTAATATTGTTGCTCAAAAAGTGACAGCAACGGGGTTACCTTTGCGGCATTTTGGTATGCACAACACGGTTTACATTAATGGTTCACAGCAATTTTCCAGGAATAGCTTGCAGCAAGTTATAGCTGGGATGAACCGTATTATTACTGGAGAAGCCCAACAGGAGTATCAGTTACTCAAAGCTTCTAAATGGACAACTCAAACCCTTGAAGCTTATGCGCGCTTAGATGTAGAACAGTTAAGCTTAACACGACAATCTGTGCTACATCTTCTCGACCAGGAAGTTTTCTATTGCAAAATTGAAAGCATAGAAGATGTCGAGTATGAAGGTTGGGTTTATGACTTTGAAGTTAGTGAACATCATAATTTTGTTGCTAACAATATTATCTGCCATAACACGATCCAATTCATCGCCTTCCTCTTACACTTAAAAGAACAAGAAACACTCGAAAAACCAACCCTGCTTGTTTGTCCAACTTCAGTTTTAGGCAACTGGGAAAGAGAAGTTAAGAAATTTGCCCCAACGCTGAAAGTTATGCAATATCACGGTGACAAGCGTCCTAAAGGTAAGACGTTTGTAGAAGCAGTGAACAAGCATGATATAGTCATCACTAGCTACCCGCTGATTCACCGTGATCTAAAATCCTTGCAGAGCGTTTCTTGGCAAATCATCGTTTTAGATGAAGCACAAAATGTCAAAAATTCAGATGCAAAACAGTCACAGGCGGTACGACAAATAGAATCTACATTTAGGATTGCTCTTACGGGAACACCAGTAGAAAATAGACTGCAAGAACTCTGGTCGATTTTGGAGTTTCTGAATCCTGGTTATTTGGGAAATAAGCAATTTTTCCAAAGGCGTTTTGCTATACCAATTGAAAAGTATGGTGATGCTGCTTCGTTAAATCAATTGCGTTCATTGGCTCAACCTTTTATTCTACGTCGTCTGAAAACTGACCGCAGCATTATTCAAGATTTGCCAGAGAAGCAGGAAATGACTGTATTTTGTGGTCTGAGTGCCCAGCAAGCTCAACTGTATCAAAAAGCTGTGGAAGAGTCTCTGGCTGAGATTGAAGAAGCTGAAGGTTTGCAACGTAGAGGCATGATTTTAGCTTTACTTGTTAAGCTAAAGCAAATCTGCAATCACCCATCGCATTATTTGAAGCAAGACAAATTGGAACAATATCACTCTGGTAAACTCCAACGCTTGCAGGAAATGTTGGAGATAGTTGTTGCAAGTGGCGATCGCGCTTTAATTTTCACTCAGTTTGCAGAGTGGGGTAAGTTACTCAAACCATATCTGGAAAAACAATTAGGACGAGAAACATTGTTTTTATACGGTAGTACTCAGAAAAAACAACGTGAGGAAATGGTAGACCGTTTCCAACACGATCCCCAAGGACCACCAATTATGATTTTGTCGCTGAAAGCAGGTGGTGTAGGATTAAATTTAACACGTGCCAATCATGTTTTCCATTTTGATAGATGGTGGAATCCAGCGGTAGAAAATCAGGCGACAGATAGAGTTTTTCGTATTGGTCAAACTCGCAATGTCCAAGTCCATAAATTTGTTTGCACTGGAACTTTAGAAGAAAAAATTAATGACATGATTGAAAGTAAAAAACAACTTGCAGAACAAGTTGTTGGTGCCGGTGAAAATTGGCTGACGGAACTGGATACAGACCAACTCCGCAACTTACTCATACTTGACCGAAGTGCAGTTATAGATGAGGAAACAGAATGACAAATGATACCCTTCAAGCAAGTCGAGAATGGTGGTCACAACGGTGGCTTGATTTGTTGGATTCTTATCGTTTTAAGAAACGTTTAGAACGTGGGAGAATTTATGCGCGTCAGGGAAATGTTCTTAGCATTGAGTTTCAAGGTGCAAAGGTATTAGCTAGAGTGCAAGGTAGTGAACAAGAACCATACAAAGTTTCCTTGTCCCTTGACCCTTTTAGTGAGGAAGAGTGGGGTTATGTGGTTGAAACAATGTCCCAAAAATCAATGTTTGCTGCCAAGCTACTAGCAGGAGAAATGCCACAAAATATGGAAGACGTTTTCACTGCCAATGGTCTTTCCTTATTTCCTTTTACCTTATCTGATGTCCACAGTAAATGCTCTTGTCCTGATAAAGCTAACCCTTGCAAACACGTCGCTGCAGTTTACTATCAGTTAGGCGATCGCTTTAGTGAAGATCCATTTGTTCTTTTTCAATTACGGGGAAGCACAAAAGAGAAAATTATCAGTGATTTACGTCACTTACGCAGCAAAACTGTTAAAACTTCACAAAACGAATTATCTGAGATTCAAGAGTCAACACACGAGAAACGATTCTCTGTAAAAATCGAATCTTTCTGGCAATACAATGAGCCATTGGAATCTTCTTTAGTTGTTATTGTACCATCAACAGGCGAAACAGTTTTAGATGTGTTGGGGTCAATTCCTTTGGCTAAGGAAGAGGAAAGTTTAACAAATTTAACTGCTGCTGATGTGGTGATGAAGTATTTGGGTACAGTGTACAAAGATGTCAGCCAGAAAGCTGTTTTGGCTGCAATGAATGTTGGAGGAGGTTAAGATAACAAGGACGAGACAGATGAAAACAGTTATCAGTTATCAGTTATCAGTTATCAATTGCTCCCTGCTCCCTGCTCCCTGCTCTCTGCTTCCTGCTCCCGAAGAGCCTTAATGATAAGTCTTTAACCGAACGCGGTATTGGACTTTGCTTTGGTATATTTTTTGTCTTCCTGATAATTAGTTGAACGATGGAATGCTATAAAAGCAGAGTAATCCAGTCGAAGACACATGGAACTTCAAACCAAGATAATTACAGTGGAACTAACTGATGGTACAAGTGTTAGAGTTGAAGCGACACAGATAGGCGATCGCAAAATAAATTTTCAATCCCGACCTTTTGAAGAAGTTACCACCGCTATTGAATCGCTGACCAAAGAAATTGTAGAAGCATTACACAAAGTTAAGCCAGATAGAGCTACTGTAAAGTTTGGTGTAGATATTGCGATTGAATCTGGTAAACTTACCGCTTTACTGGTAAAGGGTTCCAATACAGCCAACATAGAGATTACTTTAGAATGGGGTCAATAGTTCCTAGCTAATTTATGTAAAACATTTATAATTTGGTCAGCAATATCACATAAATCAAAAGTATAGGATTCCTATTTGATTTTTGAACGGAAGTTAGTACAGTTTCTGTTAAGCGTTAAGAGTTCCCTGTTTCCTGTTAAGCGTTAAGAGTTCCCAAATTATTTATTTAACCTCTGACAAAGTTTCCTGAACGATTAAAACAGACTTCACTGGTCGTTTTACCAGATTTCCCTTTGAATCAACTTTTCCATAGAAGATTTTGCCGTCATAATAAAGCGAAGACGAACTTCCACCATCCAGATTCATCGCTTTCTCAACACCAAAAGTTTTCATAAAATGAGCCAGTTCTGGCAAGGACATTCCAGAGTTACCAGGAGTATTTGGTTTTTGAGCAACCATCACCAAAACAATGCTGCCATCACTGATAATACCAATAGCACTTCGAGCATTGGGTTTGGTACTACCAAGAGCATCTCTTTTGTTAGCGTTATCTACAAAACCTTCTTGGACTGAGGTTAATTCTGGTAAGAGTTGCGGACCACCACCCACAGCATCAACTAATTGACAACCTGGTGGTAAAGGCTCACTGTGGAGAGTGATAGAGTAGCGCACAGTTTGCTCGCACAAGTATCGCCGAAATTCTGTACGATTGAGAATCTTGTTGAGGTAAGGTTTTAGGTCAGGATTATCTACCAATCGCTGATTGTCTTTAGGATTACCCGTTAGTTTTCCTTGTTGAAAAACAATAGATGTTGTTTTTTGGTTGACTGGATCAAAAAAGCCAGCATTGATAATGGCAACTGCTTGATGTTGTTTGGCAAATTCCTCTACTGTATTTAATTGTGACGACAATGCAGGAGTTACTATAAATTGACTATGAGCAGGAACTTTTAAGATATGGACAATGCTGTTTGGTAAATTACGTTGCTCATAGTTCATGGTTTTGGTGATTAAGTTTGTTTGTTTTGATGTCGCAGTACGAAAAAACAAAAGCAGCACACTCGCACTGATAAATACTCCTGCTAGTATCCAGATTTTTCTCATGCATTTTTGCCTCAATTTAGCCGAATGGATTATATCCTTTGAAGTTGGGCGATAAGCCAGAGGACTTCGGCGTGAGCGCTACTTCGACAAGCTCAGCACAAGTCAGTCGAACACTTGACGTTACGCGTATCGCACAAAGAACAGATGCTACTAGACGTATCGCATTACTGATAATCCCTTTACCGATAACGGTTTGCTACGATCAAATCCATAGACTAAAGCCTTATTCTTAAACCACTATATATTTATGACGACTATAGGAACACCCGAAACCCTGTTAAAATCTTTTCCAGACCATACGCAGTTGCCAGAGTCAGACGGAACGTTTGTGAAGAATTTTCAGGAACACCCACAAAGTATTCTTTTAACTGATTCTATAACTCCAATCCTACAAAAGCGTCATCCAGATGGTAATTACTGCATCGGTCAAGATTCTGGTATTTACTGGCGGATGACAGATCCACCAGAAAAAGGAGCAGAAGCACCAGATTGGTTTTATGTGCCTAATGTACCACCGTTACTGGGTGGTCAGATTCGACGTTCTTACGTATTGTGGCAAGAGATTATTCCACCACTCATTGCATTAGAGTTTGTATCAGGGGATGGTTTAGAAGAACGAGACAAAACTCCTTGGACAGGCAAATTTTGGGTTTATGAGCAAGTGATTCGACCCGCATTTTATGGTATTTATGAAGTGCGCCAAAGTCGGGTAGAAGTTTACCACCTAATTGAAGACCACTATGAACTTGTACCAGCAAACGAGCGGGGACACTACCCAATCCCTCCTCTTGGTGTTGAGTTAGGTATTTGGCAAGGTCGCTATCAAAATGTAGAATTGCCTTGGTTGCGTTGGTGGGATGCACAAGGTAACCTGTTGCTCACTGGAGAGGAACGAGCAGAACAAGCAGAGTTATTGTTACAACAAGAACGACAACAGCGAGAATTGGCACAACAACGCGCTGAACGTTTGGCAGAGCAACTGAGGGCAATGGGTATAAATCCAGAGGAGTGAGTGTTTGCTTTGGGAATTATATTCTTTGCTTTTGTTAGGTTGCTACACTTTTAACTTTGAGAGTCAATATTTCCTTTTTTCTCCTCGACTATACGCTTGAATAATTCAAATTGTTCTTGCTCCTCTTCTTTAGTCTTTGGCGGGTGAAATATTATCGCTTGTGAATTTGGCTTGCGACGACTAAACAGCACACGCAAAGCTTCAATGTCCTCTTCTGAGCGATGTTTCAGTGCATAAGCTTTCAGTTCAGCGTTAGTCATTTGTTCAAAGTTTTGTTTCATATAAACTCCCAAAGTCCATATACCAACTATGTTTATTCCGTCGCCATTAGCCCAGATGGCAAGATTTTGGCGAGTGGAAGTGCAGACAAAACTATCAAGATTTGGAATCTGCAAACTGGAGAATTGAAATCCACCCTGACTGGGCATACCAGCTTGGTTTATTCCCTCGCCATTAGCCCGGATGGCAAGACTTTGGTGAGTGGAAGTGACGACAAGACTATCAAGATTTGGAATCTGCAAACGGGTGAATTGAAATCTACCCTGACTGGGCATACCAGCTTGGTTTATTCCCTCGCCATCAGCCCGGATGGCAAGACTTTGGTAAGTGGGAGTAACGACAACACTATTAAGATTTGGAATCTGCAAACGGGTGAATTGAAATCTACCCTGAGTGGGCATACCGACTTGGTTTATTCCGTTGTCATCAGCCCGGATGGCAAGACTCTGGTGAGTGGGAGTTGGGACAAGACTATCAAGATTTGGCGAATGCTGTAGGGATTTGAGGATTTTAGATTTGAGGTTGCTGCACTTGGTTGGCGATGCTTCGCAATTTTGGGTAAGTGATGGTGCGAATAAAAACGCGCGATAAGCCGGAGGACTTCGGCGTGAGGCTTCGACGGTGATCTCAGCCGAATCGCGCTACTTCGACAAGTTTTACACTAGACCTCTTGCAAAAGTCCAAAAGTTGGGGATGTTATTCTGAACGAAACGTAGTGTAGTGAAGAATCTCGCGAGATGTTTCGCTCCGCTCAACATGACATTTTAAGTATTTATGCAAGAGGTCTACTGAGTTTATCGAAGTGCTCAGTACAAGTCAGTCGAACGCTTGACGCTACGCGTATCGCGCTTCCTGTTATCCCTCTTCTGTCACTCTCCGAAATCAAAAATCAAAGGCAATGTTTAAACCTTAGACTAGGGTTGGGTTTGTGGCTTTCTTTTCTAATATGATAAACATCACCATCGCTTTAGACTAAAACTCTTGTGTAGCAAGGATTTCATGTTTTCATCTGGGGAAAGTGACAGAAGAGGGTTATAGCAGTCGCCAGGTAGATTAGGACACGAACTAATGAGAAAACACGCTCACCAAGAGACTTTCAAGTCTGTTCCCTGTTCCCTGTTCCCTGTTCCCTGTTCCCTGCTATAGTTTCCCATTGCTGAAGCTACTTGCTGTGAAACGCCACCAGCGGCTTTAATTAAATCGGCTCCTTTTTCACCGATCATAATGGTGGGCGCGTTCGTATTGCCCCCGACCAGAGTTGGCATGATCGATGCATCAACAACCCGCAACCCCGTAACACCGCGTACTCGGAGTTCGGGATCGACAACCGCCATTGAGTCAGTTCCCATTTTGCAGGTGCCGACAGGATGATACCCCGTAACGCAAAATTCCCGAATGTAAGCTTCGAGTGCTTCATCGCTAGTCACCTCAGCACCGGGAGCGATTTCCTCACCTCGAAATTCATCAAAAGCACTTGTATCAAATAATTTACGCATTATTTTCACTCCTTCAATCACCTTTTGCACATCGGATTGACTTTGCAGAAAGTTGATCCGAATAATCGGTGGATCTTTGAGGTCAGGCGAGGGCAAACTGACACTGCCAATATTTTGGGGATGAGTCAAACTGACTGTAACAGTGAATCCCAAACCAGAGAGAGTCTTGCCAGGAGATATCCACAGAATGGGACCGAAGAAAAACTGTAAATCTGGCGCGGCATCCAGATTACCTTCGGTATGCAAAAACAATCCGGCTTCAGCGTTACCATTACTGGTAGTTACTGGGTGTAACCCGGCAATTACCTGGTGTGGCACAGGACTGGCAATTAGCTGGTGTGCCACAGGAACAAGAAAGTGGTCTTGGAGGTTTTGACCGACACCTGGCAAATCAACGACGATAGGAATCCCCATTGTTTGCAGGTGTTCTGCATCGCCAATGCCGGAAAGCATCAGCAGCTTGGGCGAATCGAATGCACCAGCACTTAAAATCACTTCTTTGTTGACTCTGGCTTGGTGCAGCTGACCATGTTGCATATATTCCACCCCAACGGTGCGGGTTCCCTCAAACAACAACCGAGTCACCAACGCTCCAGTCGTTATTGTCAAATTGGGACGCTTGAGAATTGGCATCAGGAATGCAGCAGCAGCACTGTGACGTTTACCATCCTTTACCGTCAACTGATAAATTCCCGCACCTTCTTGCTGTATCCCATTGAAATCAGGATTGTGGTTATATCCGATTGCCACGGCTGCTTCTACAAATCGTTGGGATGCTACAGTAGGGGGTTGAATATCGCTCACGCTCAAATCCCCATCAACCCCGTGGTATGCGTCGGCACCGCGTTGCTGGTTCTCAGATTTTTTGAAATAGGGCAATACATCTTGGTACGACCAACCGGGATTCCCCAATTCCTGCCAGTGGTCATAATCGTGATGATTACCCCGGATATAAATCATCGAATTAATCGAACTGCTGCCACCTAAAACTTTGCCACGGGGACAAAAGATTTTACGGTTATTGAGGTACGGTTCTGGTTGGGAGAAATATACCCAGTCTACCTCCGAGCGGGGTAAGTTGGGGGATTCCAACGGGATTTGAATCTCTGGTTTAGTATCTGGGTTGCCAGCTTCGAGTAATAACACGGTTGTTTCACCGTCTTGTGTGATCCGGTTGGCGACAACGCAGCCGGCCGTTCCCGCACCAATCACAATATAGTCATATTGAGTCATGACATCCTCGCTTGTAAATTCAACTACTTCAAGACTTACCCATTAACAAAAATATGATTATGTCAGTCAGACTTATTTGCTGCCCTATCGGGACTCAGCGGCTCCCCGAGTGAGCTTCCTCCGGAAAAATCGCCCTATGAAAGGTTGTTATTTTTGTACAATAGCTAAAATTAGGGCGATTTATCCGCGCCCGTTCGTGCACTTCTTACCTGTTGACTTGTAATGAAGTGAGTCCAGCGCGCATGAGGAGGGTTTCCAACACCAGATACCTACGGAGGGAGACCCTCATCAAGTACTGGCTCCTCCGTAGGCGACGGGCGTTCCCGAAGGGCACCGCAGTTTTTCCAGATTATGAAACGGCTGCGCGAACAGGAGGTTATTCTTCCATCACTTTTGCCCAACGATTGAGCGCAAATAATATTGACAAATTTCTTTTCCTTGTGAAATGAAACAGCCCTGCTTTTTAAGGGGAGCCACTGCGCCCTTGCGGCTCTGCCGACAGTCACGCAAGTGGCGTAAGTTGGGGGATCAAACCTTAAGCGAGAAGTATTGAGTAGGGTATTAGTGAACAGTACCCCAGTAAGCAACAAAGCAGCTAAATCTAAGAAAATTTCATAATTTATATAGGTTTTGGATATAGGTTTTGACACTGTGAATGGTTTATATTTACCGAGTAGGTGGCATTAGATATGGGAGGAAGCGCTGCATAATTGTGAACAACTGACCCTCTAGTACCATCATCAACACACGTGAGTGTCACTTACTGGCATATAAGAAGTTCTCATTTCTGCTAAATTGCAAGCGTTACAGTCTAAACTGAAAATCCGTCTTCCGGAATACCTCTAGCTTTAAAATAAGTAATCATGTCTAAGGTTCTTGTCTCCGATCCAATTGACCAGGCTGGGATTGATATTCTTTCCCAAGTTGCTACTGTAGATGTGAAAACAGGATTAAAACCAGAGGAACTGGTACAAATCATTGGTGAATACGACGCGCTAATGATTCGCTCTGGTACCCGCGTTACTCAAGAAATTATTGAAGCTGGGACGCAATTAAAAATTATCGGTCGCGCTGGTGTAGGTGTGGATAATGTGGATGTTCCCGCCGCTACCCGCAAAGGAATTGTGGTGGTTAATTCTCCTGAAGGGAACACAATTGCTGCTGCAGAACATGCGCTAGCGATGATGTTATCTTTGTCTCGCTACATCCCTGATGCCAATGCTTCAGTCAAACGGGGTGAGTGGGATCGTAAAAGCTTTATTGGTGCTGAAGTTTACAAAAAAACTCTGGGTATTGTCGGTTTAGGTAAAATTGGTTCCCATGTTGCTGCTGTTGCTAGAGCAATGGGAATGAAATTATTGGCTTTCGATCCCTTCATCTCCACTGAAAGGGCAGAACAAATCGGCTGTCAATTAGTGGATTTGGAAGTTTTGATACAGCAAGCAGATTACATCACGCTGCATATTCCCAAAACTCCAGAAACCACTCACTTAATTAACACTGAAAGATTGGCAAAAATGAAACCCAACGCCCGCATTATCAACTGCGCTCGCGGTGGGATTATTGACGAAGAAGCATTAGCAGTTGCTCTGCGGGAAGGTAAAATTGGGGGTGCGGCGCTGGATGTTTATGAGGCAGAACCTTTGGGTGAATCCTCATTAAAGTCACTCGGGCAACAAGCTGTCCTCACTCCACATTTGGGCGCTTCAACAACAGAAGCACAAGTGAATGTGGCAATTGATGTTGCTGAACAAATTCGGGATGTGTTGTTGGGACTCCCTGCGCGTTCAGCGGTGAATATTCCCGGACTGAGTCCCGACGTGATGGAAGAACTCAAACCCTACATGCAGCTGGCAGAAACCTTGGGTAAGTTGGTGGGACAGTTGGCTGGCGGACGAGTGGAGTTGCTCAACGTCCGGCTACAAGGCGAACTAGCAACAAATAAGAGTCAGCCTTTGGTTGTTGCATCCTTGAAAGGACTACTTTACCAAGCTTTGCGGGAACGAGTTAACTACGTTAATGCCAGTATTGAGGCAAAAGAGCGCGGAATTCGCGTTATTGAAACGCGCGATGCTTCCATTAAAGACTATGCTGGTTCTTTGCATCTAGAAGCGACTGGTTCTTTGGGGACTCATTCTGTCACAGGTGCTTTGTTCGGTGGTGGAGAAATTCGCCTAACCAATTTGGACGATTTCCCCATCAACGTTCCTCCTAACCAACATATGCTCTTTACCCTGCACCGTGATATGCCAGGGATTATTGGCAAACTTGGTTCTTTACTTGGCAGTTTTAATGTCAATATTGCCAGTATGCAAGTCGGTCGCAAAATCATTCGTGGTGATGCGGTGATGGTACTCAGCCTTGATGATCCCTTACCCGACGGGATTTTACCTGAGATTATCAAAGTGCCTGGAATTCGTGATGCGTATACGGTAACTTTGTAAAGGCAAAAGGCAAAAGGTAAAAGTGAGCCAGTGCGGGGGTGAGGGAGCACTTGATGAGGGTTTCCCGACCTAGGTGACTGCCGAAAGGGTTCCCCGGCATAAAGGAGCCAGTGCTCGGCTAGAGTTTCCCGACTTGTAGACGCCCGGAGGGCGGCTTCCCGCAGGGTAGCACCTGGCGTCAACTGGCGAACCCGTAAGGGTAAAAAGAAAACCTTTTTCTTATGCCTTTTTATACCAAATCGCGTTTAAAGCCTCACCCCTGCCCCTCTCCGAACTCGCGGAGAGGGGTGCCCGTAAGGGCGGGGTGAGGTGATACGTATGAAGGCAAAGCGCGTATTACTTTTTACTTTTTTATGGCAAACACTTGGTGGGAATTACAAATTTTATGTGAGCCAGAGCTAGAAGATACCATCTTTTGGCGGCTGGAAAATTTTGGTTGTCGTGGAACAGCCAGTGAAAAAAAAGCAAATGACTTTTTGGTAAAGAGTTACTTGCCGCAATTTCAAGCGCAGCCTTCAGATTTGGCTGATTTATCGCACCTGTTGCGTCAAGATGCTTTGTCTATGGGATTTCCTGCACCTGTTGTACAGTGGGAGGTGATTGATGAGGAGGATTGGGGGAGTAGCTGGAAACAATATTGGCAACCCCAGGAAATTGGCGATCGCCTCCTCATCAACCCTGCATGGCTACCACTCCCTGAAAATTCTGATCGTCTCATCCTTCGTTTAGACCCAGGTGTCGCATTTGGTACAGGTGCTCATGCGACAACTCAATTGTGCTTGGAATCCCTGGAAAAGCATATAATCCAAGCCAATAAGCCTTATGGGGATAATGATAAAAAAAATCATGATGTGGTTATTGCGGATATTGGTTGTGGATCTGGTATCCTTTCAATAGTATCACTCCTACTGGGAGCCAAGAAAGCCTATGCAGTAGATGTTGATCCTTTAGCAGTCAAGTCAACTGTAGAAAACTGCGAACTCAACACTATAAATCCTGAAAGCTTGGTGGTAGCAGAGGGTAGTGTAGACGTTTTGACTAAACTGCTGGAACAACCTGTAGATGGTATTGTCTGCAATATTTTGGCTGATGTGATTATAAGTTTGGTTCCGGATTTGAGTGCGATCGCTAAACCCAGTACTTGGGGCATCTTTAGTGGGATATTATTTGAGCAATCTAAAGCCGTCGTCGATACTTTAGAGAAACACGGCTGGGTTGGTGCAACCGTGTGGCGGCGCAACGAATGGTGCTGTATTAATGTGCAGCGTTCCTAGGTTCAGCTGTCTTTAATCATTAGGTGCCCTACATAACAAGGCAGACATTTTAAAAGCCCCGGATCAATCTGTGATAGTGATCGCGAGCCTTTTGTTTTGTGTCTTGTTACCAAAGTTAACATTTTTTGGTACAGCACTGGGAACGCGGTGGTCAGTTTGGAGTGAGTTGTAGTAATGCTTGCGAAAATTGCGTGCAATTGCTGGATGCGATCGCAAAAGGTGATATTTTTATATATAGCCACTTATTGGCCCTGTATATTTTTGTCCCGCGCCTTCGCTTCATTGGCGCGGATTTTTTTTAACCTGCTTTCGCCATTACCTGATAATCGAAAATTGCCTCCATTGGGCAATACGCTTGAATAGGGTGTAGGGGGTAGGGTGTGGAGTGTAGTGTTTAAGACAATTAAATTTTAGTTGCTCAAGGAGTTCAACATCTTCTTAATTCCCCACACCCTACACCCTACACCCCACACCCTGTAGGACAGGGTGTGACTCCACACTTTGCTAATAAGGATTATTTTTGGACGAGGTGTAAAGACAGGTTTGATTTTCTTTTTGTTCTTGCTTTAGAAAAGTTCGGTGATCATGATTTTTTAAGTGAGAAAAACCGTATTATGACTCACTCTTTTTTTAAATAACATGATAAATAACTGAAGCAAGTTAAATGCTGAACTGATTAAACAAAATCCTATTGACTGGAGAGAAAATGATGACATTAGTTCGTTGGAATAATTGGCAACAAATGAACTCCTTAAACCGTCAAATGAACCGCTTATTCGATGATATGCTCGTACCCTCAACATTGATTGAAAGGAACCTTCCAAAAGTTCCTGCTGCTGAATTGCAAGAAACAGAAGATGCTATCCATCTCAAGCTAGAACTGCCAGGAATTGAAGCTAAAGACTTAGATGTGCAAGTCACACAAAACGCTGTTTCCATCAAAGGAGAGCGCAAGTCTGAAACTAAAACTGAAGAAAAGGGTCGTACTGTGACTGAATTTCATTATGGTAAATTCCAACGCGTGATTCCTTTGCCTGCGCACATTCAAAATACCAATGTCACAGCAGAATACAAAGACGGTATTTTGAATTTGACACTGCCCAAGTCTGAACAAGAAAAGAACAAAGTCGTCAAAGTTAACTTGGAAACACCTGCTGCTTAATTCATTGCAAGAAGTTATTAATTTTAGGAATTGTTAGGAAAAGGTAGCCTGAATGCACAGTAGGTTGACCTAACAAAAATGCCCAGTCAGATGAAACTGACTGGGTTTTTTTATTGACTAACAACTGATATAGCAATCCGTGCAGGAGTTGTGAAATAACTCGTTGAGGTAGGGAACAGGGAAGAAAAATCTACAAATTTACTTTGTTTTTTCACAAATGAAATAGGACTGCTATATAGCAGTCCTAAATGAGATTGTAAATTGTCTCATGAGGGCAGGGAACGCTTAACAGGGAACGCTTAACAGGGAACAGGAATTGTTTATAAATGATTTAGGATTGCTATATCCTAAAGTATTATCTAAAATCGCTAACCATGTCCTCATAGGAGAAGCTGCACTATTTCTCGACAGGCTCCAGCCATCGCTTGATACTTGCTGGTAACTCAGAAGCAAGACGCAATGGTAGTTCAGGTGTAGAGAAAGATTGTGCGTAAGCTGGTGTGAGAAAAGGTTTGTAAATTTTTGCTTCTGGTGTTATTTGCTTGATAAATGCCAAGCTGACACCTTTGGTTAATTGACGAAGAGATTTCGTTTCTTCACCTCGCCTTTCTTTAACAATAGTCGTCGCTGCACTTTGTGGGTATATTGGATCGCTAATACTCAAGTGAGTACCACCAATAGCAGTAAGCAGATACTTCTCACCCCGCAGTTGAGTAAAAGGTTCTATTTGATGTTTGAGCGCTGGGGTTAAGGCGTCTTCTGTTCCAGTTAAGATTAAGACTGGCTTGGTAACTTGTGTTAGACCTTTTTTGCCAAAAAGATTCCCAACCAGAGGGTTAAGAGCGATCGCACTCTTAACTCGCTCATCTTTTACTTTCAGTCTTCTGTCTCGTAAGGAAGTCGCCGAACACTGTAACCAATCACCAGGAGCTTCGCCGAGATTTAAAGAATCTTTACAAAATTTCCGCAACTCTTCCAAGTCAACCTCTCCCCCTACCAAAGCCAAAGCGGTATAACCTCCTAAGGAGTGACCGATGACAGTGACTTTTTCAGTATTTAACTTACCCTGAAATTGACCAAATTGAGTATTCAATTTTGCCAATTCATCTAGGACAAAGCTAATATCTTTTGGTCGATCAACAAACTCAGTACCTGGTAGCAACTGTGCCAAATTCTGTTTATCTGAAGCTCTATTGACAGCATCAAAGTTGCTTCCAGGATGTTCAACTGCAACAACAGTTATGCCATAAGAAGCTAAATGACGCGCTAAATAGCTCAAAAATTTCCGGTTTGCCCCGAAACCGTGGGAGAGGACAACGAGTGGGTTTTCGGGGTTTGCCTGACTCGAATAAATGTCTACAGGAATGGTACGATTACGCTGTCGGTCATTTAAAACAATTGTCTGCTGCTGTACCACTTGATTCCCCAACGCTGAGGGATCGAATGCAGCTTTAAAGGGTATGGTAGTTGCAACAGACAACTCTCGTTCTAATAACACACCAAAAGCTTGACTCTGTAAGTTGTTTGGGTTTAAATCAACAGCTAAACCGACAGCTTTCGTGGCGTCTACGGTAATATTTTCTCCTGGGTAAGCCCGCAAAAAACTTAATGCGCTAAAACCGTTTGCTTGTCGCAGTGCGAAATTCAGGGTGGCTTTGATACTTTCTGCTGTACTACCTGGTATGACTCCACCCAAAGATGATATGAACTGTCTACCTCCGGGCGATCGCACCAAGTTGTCAATAAATTTGTCCGCAACAGCAGGATTGACTTCCAACCGCTTGGTTAGGAATTCTCGCACTTGCGAGTTTAGCACGGGTGACAAAACTTCCAGTCCTTGTGGTAATCTCCCGGTTTTGGCAAACTTTTCTAAATCTGCGAGCGCCACTGACTGCTGAAATGGACCTAAACGGATGGTAACTGTTTGGGCGGCTATTGTAGAAGGCATTCCCACACCCCATCCCAAAACAAGCATCAAAGGACAGAGTAATTTTTGTACCCAAGATGCCTTACACCAATTTTTGCCAAGCTGAAACTGCATATGAGTCATTGGTCATTCATCACTAGTCTAAGGGGCGCAAAATCTATGACTTGAGGAATTGCAATGCAGTTTCTTTGAAAGTCTGGGGACACAGAATAACAACCAGCGCCCCCAGTTTGTCGCTTTGTCTAAAACCCGAATAAAGATCTAAAAATACCAAGCACAGTGCCAAAAGGATTGAAGAAAGCACCCACAGTATCACCGACTTTAGCTATGCCAGAGCGGTTGACTATCACAATATCATTATTACGGAGTATGGGATTAGTTTGCTCATTAATTCCTTGTTTGATATCTACTTTGACTTCTCGTTTGGTCACAGAGCCATCCGGGTTGAGGCGAACCAAATCAACAGTAGTCCTGCTGGCTCTAGCATCGTTAAATCCGCCAGCTGCAAGCAATGCTTGATTTAACGGGGTATTAGGCTGAATTTCTTTCACGCCTGGAGCTTTTACTTCACCCACCACATTAACTTGAATCCGAGAAGGAGCCAAAGTCGTAGTCGCTAATTGAGTCGCTTCTGCTCGACTGACTTCAGTTGCTGTTGGAAATACAATCGTATCTCCGTCTTGCAAAATTACGTCCTGAGTAATGTCACCACTATTGAGTAGTCTCCAAAGGTCAACTTTGATTGATTGTTCGCTGCCTGTTCTCGTGGATCGGCGTATTGAGATATTACGAACATCAGCCTGTGGCGTAATTCCCCCAGCCAATTGCAGTGCTCGCATCAAAGTTGGTTGTCCAGTGATACTTGGTGCACCTGTTGTATTGTTTGCATTTCCCCCTTCTGCAGTACCTTCGCTGACAAGATAGGAGCCTGGACGCAGAACCTCACCAATTAGTGCTACTGTACGAGGTTTGGTCGGATCTGCTGCATAGCTTGATGAAGCTAAATTTCGTGCATCTGCCAAGTCTATAGTCGTTGCTGTTGGCACAAAGATGGTATCTCCATCCCGTAAGGTCAGATCTTGCCTTATCCTGCCTGTTTGTCTAATCTCTTTCAAATTCACAACAGTGACTTGCTCTGGACCTCGTCCTATCTTACGCCTCAACTGCACTTTTGTCTCATCCGCTGACTGTGTGATCCCTTGAGCTGTCGTCAGTGCTGATAGTACAGTTGGGAATTGCACACCAGGATCATTCCCTCCGCCTCCTTGTAAACTGAGAGTGTAAGCTCCTGCACGTGTCACCTCTCCGGCAACGAAAATATTAATGGGACGGGGTGATAAAAGATTAATTGTTATGATCGGTCGTTTGAGATAGCGAGAGTATTTCTGAGTAATTAAGTCCGCTGCTTGTTCTGTTGTCAGTCCTAAAACGGAGACATTACCAACTAAAGGTAGGTTCAGCCCTCCACCCGGAGGAACTTGGTACTCGCCTGAATATTCCGGAACTTCAAATACGCTGACTCTGACGCGATCGCCACCTCCCAACGTATAATTTGTATTTATTTGTCTTACTCCCGGATCTGGTTGTCTTTGTGTATATTTTGTATCTGTTTGTCTCGCTGTAGGTACGGTTTGTCTAGGAGTTTTTGTATTTACTGTTTGAGTCGCTGTAGATACTCCCTGCTTTTGTGTATAATTATTTATCTGCGTTGTTGATTGTTTGGTTGGATTCTGAGCTAAGCTAATAAGCGGAAAAGCGAAATTAATAGCGGTTAACAGTACTACACCCCCAAAAGGTTGGCTGATAAACTTTAACCTTGTATTCTCCATATTTACCTAAAACTACTATTAGTAAAGTACTGTCTAAATATTTTAAGCTTGACTATTGTCTTTTCTTCAAGTTCCCTAACACTTTTATTTTCTGAAAATTTTTGGTTTTTCCGAATCAGAATTGTTTTTTATTTTGAATTTTTAGTGAAGTTTATTGAAAGTTATAAAGTTTATCATGAATCATCTTCAATATTGTGGTTTTTATGACATTTTATCTGAACAATATTGTCTTCGTACAGTATCGTCAACAAAAATATTCTTTGCTAACAAATATTACGTATAAGAAAAGTAGGATTTCTAAGTAAAGAAAGTCTGTCAGAAAAGCAGAAAAAGACGTACAATCAAAAGTTTACTAAGAAAAGACAATGGTTTAAGAAGTGGATATTTTTGTCTAGAGCATCTGTTTTTTTTAATCATAAAAAAAAATCTGTGACTTAAGACGATAAGAAAACAAAAGTTCAGGAGTTTGAATCCGTAGTTGTCATAATAAATTCGTTACAAAAATGAAGGAAAAACTTTATTCCTTCCTTCAGAAACTGCTCTTTTTTTTGTCAACTAAGTTTATTGCTAGAATTTTTTACAGCTATTAAAAATAACATAAAAAATACAAATACACGTAGAAAAGAATATATTAGGACTCCTCCAAAGATTTTGCTCAGCTAAGTACACTTCAAAAAGCCTTTTTTCCTGTTCCCTGTTAAGCGTTCCCTGTTCCCACGAGTTAGTTCACCCTATGGCTAACACCACGCCTTACGGTGAGTCCAGCGCTGCGGGAGGGGAGCCAGTGCGGTCTTGGGGTATCCCCAAGTAGAGCACCTGGCGTTCTCCCTCGTGCCGGCTCTGGGCGTGCGCTTTGCGCATACGCCAGATGCCTACGGAAGGAAAGCCGTCATTCGCACCGTCTCACCAAATCAAACCGGATTGCTATAAGACTGCTTGTGTTTTTGGATCTGTTCGACAAAAAAATCTTCCAAACAGGGACGAGACAAATTCATACCAATGAGTTGCCCTCCCATGAGACGAAAACTGGCAAGAAAATCATAAGCATCGCCTTGGACTTTACCTTGCCAAGAACCATCAGGTTGGTACTCTAAATTGGGAACCCATTTTTTAAGAACTTCCCAATTACCCCCGTAACCTTTGACATGATACAGGTGATTTGTTCCTAATAGTTCATCAAGAGAACCAGAGGAAATTACTTCTCCTTGAGCAAGGATAGCAACGCGATCGCAAATTTGTTCAACTTCATTCAGAACATGGCTGTTGAGAAAAATTGTCTTGCCTGCGGCTTTCAGCGCTAAAATAATTTCTCGCATTTGGTGACGTTCCACTGGATCAAGACCGGACATCGGTTCATCAAACAACAACAGTTCTGGGTCGTTAATCAGTGCTTTTGCTATACCAACACGTTGTAGCATACCTTTAGAGTAGCGACGAAGCAGCTTTTTGCGGGCGTCAGCTTGGGATAAGCCTACCAGTTCCAGGAGTTGAGGAATGCGTTGACGTTGCACCTTTGTAGAAATTTTAAAAACCCCAGCACAGACCTGCAAAAATTCCCAGCCTGTGAGATAGTGAGAAAAAGAGGGATTTTCGCTTAGGTAGCCGATGCGTTCCTTAAGGGTGCGATCGCCCAATGGTCTGCCCATAAGCAATCCTCGTCCTGAGGTTGGACGAATTATTCCCAGCAACAATTTCAACAAGGTTGTTTTACCAGCACCATTTGGTCCAAGTAACCCAAAAGTCTCTCCCTTATAAACTTTCAAAGAACAGCTTTTGAGGGATACGATTTTTTTGTTCAAAAAAAAGCCTGTGCGATAGACTTTTTGCAATTCAGAAGTTAGAATAGCTGGCGGAATACTTGTGGTATTCAGTTCAGACTCAGGGGCGTTTGCTACAGACATCATGTTGTGCTTAATACAACAGATAAAAAATGACAAATTATCCAGTTGACTGATAATAATAACACCATTAAGACCAATCTCCCCTCAATGTCAAGTGGGGGAGATGGGGGAGAGGGGTAATGATTCTGTGTGCTTGTGCTAGTTCACAACATCCCCTTAGAACTAGGGATTGTACCAGCACGACGCTGATCAATTTCTACTGCCATGCGCGTTGCTCTGGCAAACGCCTTGAATGTTGCTTCAATAATGTGATGGGAATTTATACCATCTAATTGACGGATATGTAGCGTCATTTGGGTATGGTTTACCAAAGCTACGAAGAATTCGCGCACTAACTGGGTGTCATAAGTTCCCACTCGCTGGGTAGGAATTTGCAAACCATAGCTGATGTGGGGACGTCCGGAAAAATCTAGCGCCACTTGAATGAGTGCTTCATCAAGAGGCGCAACGAAATGACCAAAGCGGACAATACCTTTTTTATCGCCAAGTGCCTTGCTAATAGCTTGACCCAAGGTAATACCAACATCTTCGTTGCTGTGGTGATCGTCGATGTGCAAATCTCCTGTCGCCCTAACTTCTAGGTCAATTAGCCCGTGGGAGGAAATTTGATGCAGCATATGATCCAAAAAGGGAATGCCAGTTGCTGCATTGCAAACTCCTGTACCATCCAAGTTGACTTTAACATACACATCCGTTTCGCTTGTCCTACGGCTAATTTCGGCAATACGAGCGCCCCCTTGGGGTTGTTCGTGCTGTGAGGGGAGAATTTGGCGTAGGATGGAGTCTGTGCTGGAGGAATCGCTTATTTGCATACAGAACCTGGCTTATGCTTAATTATGGAGTAATGGGTCAGAGCCATTTGCTAATACCTAATAACTAATGGTAAATACACAAATAGTAGTTATTGGTTAGCAAATAGCAATATTAACGTTACATACCCATGATTTCATATCCTGCATCCACATAAAGGACTTGCCCAGTGATTCCACTTGCCAGATCACTGCACAAGAAAGTTGCCGCATTGCCCACTTCTAGCTGAGTAACAGTGCGTCGTAGAGGAGCCACCTGCTCCACATGATGAATCATATCTAAGATTCCTCCTACGGCACTAGAGGCTAGAGTACGAATTGGACCAGCAGAGATGGCATTCACTCTGATATTTTGTGGTCCCATTTCGGCAGCTAGGTATCGCACACTCGTTTCTAGCCCTGCTTTGGCAACTCCCATCACATTATAGTTGGGAATTGCCCGCACACCTCCTAGATAGGTGAGAGTGAGGATACTTCCTCCTTGAGTCATCAAAGGTTTTGCATATCCAGCGAGTTGCACCAGGGAGTAAGTACTGATTTCTAAAGCCAAATTGAAGCCAGAACGGGAGGTTTGGCTAAAATCTCCACTCAAGTCTTCTTTATTGGCATAGGCAAGGCAATGGATCAGGATATCTAAAGATCCCCACTTATCGCTAATCGCATTGAAGGTAGACTTAAGATCCTCGTCGTTTTGGACATTACAAGGAAGAAACAAGCTGGGGTTTAGGGGTTCTACCAACTCTGCGACTTTTTTCTCCATTTTGCCTTTCTCATCTGGCAAATAGGTAATACCTAAGTTCGCTCCTGCTGCGTTCAGTTGTTGGGCTATCCCCCAAGCGATTGAGCGATTGTTTGCAATTCCCGTTACTAAGGCTTTTTTCCCGGTGAGATCTAGCATATCAATTCTTAATGTGAACACTCCTGCTTGAGCATACTAGAATCTGACACCGATTTGTCTTTGTTTTGGGTACTATTTGTCAACACGATTATGGAGTTACCTTTTGATACCACCAAATCATCGTTCAATTCTTAAATATATGCTCAAAACATAGTAGTGATAATTGATTTAGGAGTAAACAGTGGATGGTAAATAGTAAGTAGTAGATAGTAGGTATTTGGTAGTCTATAGAATTTATTTCTTATCTACCAGAAACCAGATACGAACTACAGTTTTACACCTTCTACAGAATGAGTGTGTCTATTTTTTTTCTTAATTAAAATAACTAAAAAATTTAAGAATTAACTTTGAAAAAAGACTAGATCTAAACATCAAAAATTATGTATCATGATGAACATATAAACAGAGCAATCGAATTGGAGTTATCAGACTGCTCGTTAGAATCATCTTGAGGATCTCGCCCTTGGTGATTCTCCTCGTTAAAACAAGTTGCGTTTCTTAGTGATTTGTTATGACTTTGGACACTGAACACTGGACAAATGACAGGTGACGTTATGGGAAATTTCACAAATAGTTTAGAATTGGCATATGAGTGAGTGAGGTTAAGTATAGGAAAGTACAAAAACATTGACAATGTGTTATTGATTTTTCAGGTGTATTCTTAGGAAATCGATTTTAAATTTTCCGGCATTGGGTAGGGGAAGGTAAATGCTCGTGACACAAGATAAAGCCCTAGCAAGTGTTTTTCGTCAGATGGCGACCGGAGCGTTTCCGCCGGTTGTGGAAACGTTTGAACGTAGTAAAACCATCTTTTTCCCCGGCGATCCCGCCGAACGAGTGTATTTTCTATTAAAAGGTGCCGTTAAGCTCTCCAGAGTGTATGAAGCAGGAGAAGAAATAACCGTAGCACTGCTGCGGGAAAATAGTGTTTTCGGCGTCTTATCCTTGCTGACAGGAAACAAGTCAGATAGGTTTTACCATGCGGTTGCTTTCACATCTGTAGAATTGCTCTCAGCACCAATTGAACAGGTGGAACAAGCGCTTAAGGAAAACCCAGAACTGTCAATGCTAATGCTGCGAGGATTGTCTTCGCGGATCTTACAGACAGAGATGATGATAGAAACACTCGCTCACAGAGATATGGGTTCTAGATTGGTAAGTTTTTTGTTAATTCTCTGTCGTGATTTTGGCGTTCCTTGTGCGGATGGAATCACAATTGATCTCAAGCTCTCTCATCAAGCGATCGCTGAAGCAATTGGTTCGACTCGCGTGACTGTCACTAGATTACTAGGTGACTTGCGTGAGAAAAAGATGATTTCAATACACAAGAAAAAGATTACTGTTCATAAGCCTGTTACCTTAAGTCGCCAATTTACCTAAACAAAGTTCACTAGCAATGAACAGTGATTTCTGAGTTAGATAAAAAAAGTCAGAAAAAATGACTCAGAAACGCCACTTACTACAATTGAAGTCGGCAATACCCTCGTTGTTGCAAGGGCTTCTGTTCAGGAAGTACCAGGTGTGTATCAACCTCTGTAAGCAACTAGCGTGCATAGTTTCCTGACTTGTAAACGCTGAAAAAGCAAGTTCAAGGTAAGTGAAGCCGCTGCATTGCTCCCGCCAGTTGCTTGGTAAGCGTAAGCGCACCTGAAGATAACCCGCGCATACTTTCGGTGCGCCTTTGCACACTAAACCCTATATTGTAGGTGAGTGAAATAGCAAGTGTTCCTGGCTTTTGTTGAACTTTGTTTAAATCAGGAATAAAGAGTAGTGAAGATTGCGTCATGTCAATGCTTGGCTTACACTAATTTCCCACAGATAATGACTGGAAGTAGTAGGCTGTATCTGGAAGGATTTCGTCGGTAGGAGAAGATGACCACCGGGTACATCCTAATAGCAGCAATTTTAATTTTGGGAGGCGTCATTGCCACCGTGGGCGATCGCATTGGCACACGAGTTGGCAAGGCTCGCCTCTCCCTGTTTAACCTGCGTCCAAAAAAGACGGCAGTACTGGTAACTATTCTGACAGGGACTTTGGTCTCAGCATCAACCTTAGGAATTTTATTTGCTGCCGACGATGGATTGCGCACAGGAGTGTTCAAGCTAGAGAGTATTCAAAAAGACCTCAAGCGCAAGCGCGAACAACTCAACACAACTGCAAAACAGCTAGAAGACACTAAAGGTGAGCTAGAACAAGCTCGAAAAGAACAAAAAGCTCAACAAGAGCGCTTGCAGCAAACGAATCAGTCCTTACGTGATGCAAACGCTAAACAGCAAGCAACTCAGACTCAACTCAACCGTACTATTAGCCAACAAACTCAAACTCAAGCTCAACTTCAGGGCACACAAAACCAACTCAGTCAAGCAGTCGCCAGCTATAAACAAGCCATAGCGGAACTTCAAAGCGTTGATAATGAGAAAAAAAAGCTGCTGGTGGAAATTGAAAAAAGAAAGGTAGAACGCCAACGACTGTATGAAGAAGCAAGAAAAGCGATTTCGCAAGCCAAAACAGCCATTGACAAACGCGATCGTGAACTAGCCAATCGACAGCAAGCTGTTCAACAACGGGATCAAAAAATTGCTGAACTGGATCAACTCATTAAAAAGCGAAACACAGCAATTGCCGCGCGAGAGCAAGTGATTGCTCAACGGGAATCTCGCCTCAAAGAATTGGAAACACAACAAGACTATCTGGAGCAGGAAGTAGCAAGACTGGAAAAATATTACCAATCTTACCGTGACCTGCGTTTAGGAAAACTCGCACTGGTTCGCGGTCAAGTTCTTGCTACAGGCGTTGTTCGTGTCGAACAACCTGTTGTAGGGCGTCAGCTGATTGTTCAACTTTTACAGGAGGCTAATCGAAACGCTACCATCGAATTAAGTGAGCCTGGTGCTGCGAATCCAGCAAATTTGCAAATCTTGCAAGTGACAAATGAGCAGGTTGATCAATTAAGCAAGCAAATTAATGATGGTCGAGAATATGTGGTAAGAATTTTTTCTGCTGGCAATTACGTCAGGGGAGAAAAGCAGATTGCATTTTTTGCTGATGCAGCACGCAATCAAGTCGTTTTCACCGGAGGTCAAGTCATAGCAACAACAAGTGCAGATCCCAAAACGATGACATCTTTTCAACTGCGACAGCGGCTAGAACAGCTGATTTCTGCTTCGCAATTTCGCGCTCGTAACGCTGGTATTTTAGAAAGTATTCAAATAGATGGGACTTTCATTCGCTTTATCGCCCAGTTGAGACAGTACAACCAGCCAATTGAGATCAAAGCTATTGCTGTAGAGGATACATATACAGCAGGACCACTGAAAGTAAAACTCATAGCTATTCAAAACGGGCAGATTATTTTTAGCACTTAGCAAGGGAGCAAGGGAGCAAGGAGCACCGCAGCAAGGAGCAGGGAACACCTCAAAGGTGTACCCAGTTTTTTTTCAAAAATCAAATAGGAGTCCTATATATTACTAATTGTTAAGTTTTCATAATCTCTTGTCAAAAGTCCACAGTCCAAAAGCTGTTGATCCCTATGCCCTATGGCTAACGCCACGGCTACGCAAGAGCAGGCACGCTACGCTAACGGGGGATGACCGGAGGTCACGTCACGCACGCCAGTTAGGGTTTCCCGCCGCAGGTGACTGGCGTCCTTTACTAGCTCACTTTTGACTAACAAAGTAATTAAGAGTCAGTAGTTAGAATAAATCTAGAAATCGTGCATCAATAAGAGCGGATTTCTGGTGCGTGAGTTGCGGCTCTGTTGTGCTTGAATTCATTTATCGAGAAAAAACAATTCTTTGCTTACTCAAATAGAACATATTTTATTTGTAGGGAATTCTCTTGTTGTGGGTTCTGCTTTCTTGTTAATTTTAAATTTTTATTATGACTGCCCGTAAATTTTTACCAACCCAACCAGCTATTTTGGGTTTCGATCCTGGTCGTGATAAGTGTGGTTTAGCTGTGATGGGACTCGATAGACAACTCTATCACCACCAAGTCGTATTAGCAGCTGAGGCGATCGCCGCTATCATGTCGCTGCGTCAAAACTTCCCCATTTCTTTACTCGTTATGGGTGACCAAACCACAGCAAAACAGTGGAAACAAGAACTGCACAATCAATTGGCAGATCCATTGAACGTTGTTTTAGTGGATGAGCGTTACACCAGCTTAGAAGCACGCGATCGCTACTGGCAGATGTTTCCTCCCAAAGGACTTGCCAAGCTTCTACCACAAGGCTTGCGACAACCACCACGACCTATAGACGACATTGTAGCCATCCTGTTGATTGAAAGATACCTCAATCGTTTAACTCAATCAGTGGCTAATAATGAATAGTCAGACAATTTTGAATTTTAGATTTTGGATTTTGGATTGATCCCATGGATGAATCCGCTTTCTTGAGAATTTTGGATTTTGGATTCAACAATTGATTGCACGGATTAATCCGGGGGCTTGCACCATCAAGGAATCATTGGTCAAGGCTAAATATTACAATACATGATTAATATTCGTTTCTTTTTTCTTTAAAGCCCCCGACGGGCGGCGCATCACCCGTCATGAATGGAAGAAACACTTCCCTCACTCCCAGCCTACGGCGATCTACGATCCACTAGCCCCTAAAAGGGGCGCTGCGCAAACGTTAACGCTAGCCCCGGAGGGGGCGCTGCGCAAACGCGCTTCACTCCCTGCCTCCCTCACTCAAGAGTGTTTCTTCAGAGTTGAGCCCGAATAGTGAAAGCATAGTCTCCTCCTGGTTCAAGCAGGTAATCTCGTTGCTCCAAGAAGCGACCGAGGGGTTCTTTGATCAAAGCACGCCCTTTATAAGGCTTGACAGAAAGTTCTCCCCGGCGGAAATGCCATTGGAACTGCCATTCAAAGTCACCCGCTCTGACTTCACCTTCAAGAAATCCGTCTTGCCAAGATTGACGGATAATCCTGACATGGGCTGTAGTTTCTGGTAAATCTCTAGCACTCACAATGCTGTGTGTCAAGTTGAAAACGAAAACCAACTTGTTATAGCTTTACATTTATTCACAATACCTCAAATACATCAATGGGAGTATTTGGATCTAATCCGTGATCCCACCTGTCTTGAAAATAGGGGGTAGGGAGTAGGGAGTATCCAAGCAGGGATCTACAGAAAGACATAGGGGCATTCGCTGCAATCAGGCGCGATTCTACAGTATAAAAAGAATATGAAGATTCGTAAAAAACGTAACGCCCTGCGCCAATCTCTCGCAGTTTTCCGGTACAGTGGACGAGCTATTAACTTGGTGTGGACAACTAGCCGCTCGCTGACTATTATTTTCGCGAGTTTAACCTTGCTGGCTGGTCTTTTTCCAGCAGCTATAGCTTATATCGGTAAGTTAATTGTCGATACCGTGGTTTCAGCTTCTCACAACTTATCATATAACAGTGATTTTGTCAATAATAATCGTCCTTTAATATATGTGGGATTAGAGGCGATCGCCGTCGCTTTACTAGCAGCTAGTCAGCGAGGAGTCACCGTTTGCCAGTCGTTGTTGCGGATGCTGCTTGGTCAACGAGTCAACGTTCTTATTTTGGAAAAAGCCCTGACACTGGACCTAACACAGTTTGAAGACTCAGAGTTTTACGACAAATTGACAAATGCACGACGAGAAGCATCAACTCGTCCCTTGTCTCTGGTCAACCGTACCTTTGGCTTGGTGCAAAGCGCTTTATCACTTGTGACTTATGGCATTTTGCTCGTGAAATTTTCATTTTGGGCAGTGTTGATGCTGATTTTAGCAGCGATGCCCGCATTCTTTGCGGAAACGAAATTTGCTGGGGAAGCCTTTCGCCTATTTAGTTGGCGTGCGCCGGAAACCCGCCAGCAACATTACCTGGAAACCCTTTTGGCTAGAGAAGACTTTGCTAAGGAAGTCAAACTCTACCAACTTGGCGATATGCTGCTGGGACGTTACCACAGCTTATTTAACAGACTCTACGGCGAAGACCGCGACTTAACACTGCGGCGGGGATGGTGGGGTTATCTGCTTAGTTTGTTGAGTACTTTAGCTTTTTACATGGCTTATGCCTGGATTGTTGTGGAGGCAGTTGCAGGCAAAATTTCCTTGGGAGATATGACGATGTATCTCACGGTGTTTCGCCAAGGACAGTCTACATTTTCTAGTGCTTTGACTTCTATCGGGGGGATGTATGAAGATAACTTGTACCTTTCTAATCTTTATGAGTTTCTAGAAGAGGAAGTTCCAAAACCAAAAGGCAAAGCCACGAAAGGTTTAAAACCTAGAGATGGGATTCGCTTTGAAAACGTATCATTCACCTATCCAGGAAGTTTGCAACCAGCGCTGAAAAATATTTCCCTGCACCTGAAACCGGGAGAGAAGTTAGCTATTGTTGGTGAAAATGGTTCTGGCAAAACGACGCTGATCAAACTGCTGACTCAACTTTACACTCCTGACTCTGGACGCATTTTACTAGATGGCTTGGACTTGCAAGAATGGGATGTGGATGTGCTGCGGCGACGTATTGGGGTGATTTTTCAGAACTTTGTCCGCTACCAATTTAGTGTTGGTGAGAATATTGGTGTGGGGGATGTGGACTACGTTGAGGACAAAAACCGATGGATGAGTGCGGCCCAAAAAGGCATGGCGCTTCCTTTTATTGAACATTTGCCCGACAAGTTTCAGACTCAGCTTGGGAAATGGTTCAGAGATGGACAAGAACTTTCTGGAGGTCAATGGCAGAAAATTGCTCTTGCCCGTGCTTTTATGCGAACTCATGCAGATATTTTGGTTTTAGATGAACCAACATCAGCAATGGACCCCCAAGCAGAATTTGATATTTTCAATCACTTTCGCGCTTTGACCAAAAATCAGATGGTATTCCTAATATCTCACCGCTTCTCTACGGTGCGGATGGCTGACAAAATTGTCGTTATCGAAGCTGGGGAAGTTGTGGAACAGGGAACTCACCAGGAATTGTTGCAAGCAGCAGGGCGTTATGCGACACTGTTTTCGTTGCAAGCAGCAGGGTATCAGTAAGCAGGGAATAGGGAACAGGGAACAGGGAACAGTCAACAGTAAACAGTAAACAGTAAACAGTAAACAATAAAAACTGATAACTGATAACTGATAACTGATAACTGATAACTGACTAGTTGCTTTGCGCATACCCGGAGAGTAGAGGAAATTGGGAGGCAGCGCCTTGCGGAGCCAGTGCTGCAGGAGGGTTTCCCTCCGTAGGCATCTGGCGTTGGGGTTCTCCCCGTTGTGGCGACTGCCGTGAAGTAATGGGACAATAACTAAATGACTAATAACTCATGAATACGAATTTATGCAATTCATATTTGATCCACCAATTCCTGTAAAGATCGAAAAGATGAAGGAACGGGTACGGTGGGGAGATCCGAGTGTCGCCCAGCGTGGAATCGACCAAACCAGCATGGTTTTAGATGATGGTAACTCGGATAATCCAGAATTCTCGTTTATAGTCATAGGTGATAGCGGCACTACAGAACATCACGGACATCATCCCCAACGGAAAATTGCTGAATTGATGCTTGCTCACCAAAAGGAGTGCCGTTTTGTCCTGCATACGGGTGATGTTATTTATGTGGTGGGATCTCATGAGTATTACCCGACCAACTTTATCGAACCTTACCGCGAGTTTCTTGTCGGTGGCGAAAATCCTAAACGCATTCCGTACGATCGCATGGTCTTTCAGCTGCCAATTCTACCAGTTTTGGGAAATCATGATTATTATGATGTTCCGGGGATATATCGATTTATTGCTGGAGGGACGCGATCGCTGCGTCGCCTGCTTGGCTATAAAAATGTCGAGATAGGCTGGCATGGATCTTACAAGGGTGACGCTTATGCACGGGCGTTTCTTGACTATCTTAAGAGATTCGACTCTGGTGAAGAGTTAGAACGTCACTTGGATAACTATTACACTGCTAAAACTGACACAGGACACTGTTTGCGTTATGAACCCGGACGTTTTACCCGCTTACCCAACCGCTACTACACTTTCCGTTACGGCGGGATCGACTTTTTCGCCCTCGACTCCAATACTTTTAATGCACCATCACCACTCCCAGCAACAAAAGAGGGAGAAGCGGAACGCCGCGAATTGGTACATCGTCGCCATGAAATAGAACGACAGGAAATCCAAATTCTGGAAGCGTGCGACAAGCTGAATCCAGAGATTCCTGGAGAAGCCGAACAACTGGATACCCTGAAAGCGAAATTATACCAAATCGATGAGATCAAAATTGATATTGAAAAACAACTTGAATCTAATCATGCGCCAGTCATAGACTTGGAACAACTCAACTGGCTCAAGGAAAGACTGATTTTATCTTGGAATACTGAGGAAGTTCGCGGACGGATCATTTATTTTCATCATCCTCCTTACGTCACAGAGGCGACGAAATGGTATCAAGCGCAAACATTAGCAGTTCGCCACTGTCTACGTTGGGTGTTTGATCAAGTCGCAGACAGCCTTGGTTCGGTGACTCAAGGTCGTCCAATCGTCGATTTGATTTTAAATGGTCATGCACACTGTTTGGAACACTTGCGCACAACGGACACCGGACACGCTGACTCGCATATCAACTGCATCATCTCTGGTGGTAGCGGTCATTATCCCCGTCGCCAGCGCAAGGAAGGACCAGAATTGATGGAGAGTTTTGAGCATCTTCCTGGTAATCCTTACCGTAAAGTTGCAGATTCTTTCCTTTTTGTTGGTCGCGATGGATACAACGAGCAAGCGCGACGACCATACTCTTTTGTGCGTATTGATGTTCGAGGAGGACGCCCACCGAAGCTTATTGTGAGACCATTTGTAATTGAACGGTTTCAGGGAGAGTGGTGCGATCGCCATCTCGAACCATTCGTGATTTAAGTTTTTAGATTACGGAAGCGTGTATACATATTTCGTTCAAAACCTCACCCTCGCTTGAATCGGCGCTAAAATCTTTCCCTCTCCTTATAAAGGAGAGGGATGAAAGGAGAGGAATGCCCGATAGGATAGGCTGAGGTTTAGAGTAAGTTTTGAGATCAAGTTCGGATTATTAGTTAGAATTGCAGCCCTTGCGTTACCCCACCCCCAATACGATTTGCATAAGATCCCCCCGCCTGCGGCGACCCCCTTAAAAAGGGGGTAAAAGAGGGTTATAAGCCCCCTTTTTAAGGGGGTTGGGGGATCTTAAATACCACTAACAGTAACTGTATTGATTTATAAGCGATTAAGCGAACTTGATATAACTGGTAACTGGTAACTGATAACTGTTTACTAGTAAAAAGTTTGATGAAATCTCAATTAAAAGACAAATTTTTAACTTTCGCCGTAACTATCCTGTTGATGCTGTGCTGCATCCTGCTTGCTCCTACAAGCACAGCAAGTGCATCTCCATCTTCCACAGTTTACCAACAACGGTTCATTCACAGTCCTGATGGTATTGGTAAATTTTACATGGATCGAGAAATAGCCAAAGTTATGGGACATACAGGGGCATCTTGGTTAGAACGACCAAGTCGAGAGGCTGAAGAACAACCAAGCAAAATCGTTAGCGCCCTTAACTTGAAACCCGACGATGTTGTGGCAGATATTGGTGCTGGAACAGGCTACATGAGCTTTCGTATTGCTCGCGTTTTAACAAAAGGAAAAGTCCTGGCTGTGGATATTCAGCCAGAAATGCTGGATATTATCAAGTTCTTGAAGAAAGAGAAAAATATCACCAATGTTCAACCTGTCTTGGCAACTCTGACTAACCCCAATTTACCAGCAGAAAGTGTTGACTTGGCTTTGATGGTGGATGCTTATCACGAGTTTGAGTACCCACGAGAGATCATCGAAGGAATTATCCGTGGGCTAAAACCCGGTGGTAGAGTAGTACTGGTTGAATATCGAGGTGAAAATCCCTTTATTCTGATTAAAGGTTTGCATAAAATGACTCAAAAACAAGTACGAAAAGAAATGCAAGCTGTTGGTTTGGTTTGGCGGGAAACTAAAAACTTGTTACCCCAACAGCATTTGATGATCTTTGAAAAACCTTCCCTGTGAGGAGACATTGCGCGGATGGTTAGGTGTTTGAAAAGTCAGGAGCAATTTCGCGGCTCAAAGGCTTATCAGTTCTGAGTTTGAGAGTTTTTTGAAACAAATCATCCGCGCAAGTTCTAGAACCTTTATCAGGACAGGATTTGAGGCTATTTTTAAATTTGTATTACTTGACGTTGGATCGCTGAAATGGTACTTTTGTTATGTATCCGCGCAACCGTACCTCGAAAACTAAATAGGTCATGCGTTTCATGTGACCGCATCTATTCCCCGTTAAGGGGATTGAAACATTACCTGCGACTAACGCCGAAAGTAGCATCGTCACCCAAGGTAGTCTATTCCCCGTTAAGGGGATTGAAACCCGTTAGCAATGCTTCACATAATTTTTTCTTGTGAGTTGAAATTATCTATTCCCCGTTAAGGGGATTGAAACAATTTATCAAATTCGCAAAATGTGTTTTGGTAATCCAGTTGAAATTATTTATTCCCCGTTAAGGGGATTGAAACGTTTGTGCTAGTAAAGGGACTTGCCATTATGAGCGTTGAAATTATCTATTCCCCGTTAAGGGGATTGAAATAGGTATTGGCGTGGTCTGACTGGGTGTGACACAAGTGTTGAAATTATCTATTCCCCGTTAAGGGGATTGAAACCTAATAATTCCAGTTGTTCCAGTTTGATTAAAGTTGAAATTATCTATTCCCCGTTAAGGGGATTGAAACTCGGTATTTGAAAACTCGGTCACCTCGAATTGCTTGTTGAAATTATCTATTCCCCGTTAAGGGGATTGAAACGAATAACTTCTTGTTCTTCGCTCCTTCCCCAAATCGTTGAAATTATCTATTCCCCGTTAAGGGGATTAAAACGGAACGAATTCAAACAACAACTATAGCAGTCCTAAATCATAAGCCCTACGGGCACGCTACGCAAAGGTAAAACTCTGTGTTTTCCTCCTCTGCGTTCTGGAGCGCCCACCGCGAACTTTGCGGGAGGAACATCCACACCGCAAATTCGCTTTCTGCGGTTAATTCAATCAAAACCTTTTTCACAACTCAAATAGGGATTCCTATGTAAAAGCCTCCTAACTCCTGAAGAAAAAGCCATCCATATCAAGAAGCTGTCCGGTATTTACATCGCTAAACACCGGCAGTATATGATAAAGTTCAAATTTCTTTTCTTTCATAAACGCAATGGAATCATTATATAGTCTTTGATTTTTATACAAAGCTTTCAATGACAGTTCCATTTGAACGCCTACAACTTTTTGGAGAGATTCATTTGCTCCTTGTAGAATCTGCTCTTCAAAACCTTGACAGTCTAATTTTAAAAAAACTTTGAAATTATCTAACTTATTTTCCTTCCAAAAGGTATCTAACGTCTTTAATTGAATTTGGATTTTTTCTTTAACCTCAAAAGCAGGTGCAACACTTTTGGCATATTCTGTGGGTTCTAAAATAGAACTTAAATCGGAAAAATTCGTTAAGTTTATTTGAGTAGTTCCATTTTCCGCTCCCAAAGCAAAATTAAAACCTGACCACTTTGAGTCTTTCGCTTTCGCTTTTTGAAGAGAGTTAAAAACTTCTGGTACTGGTTCTATGGATAAAATACGCCCATCAAAACCCTCGCTTCTAATTTCTGTGGCATATTGACCGAGATTAGCCCCTACATCTATAACTGTGTCTACATTGTGATTTTTTAATAACTTGATTAAAAAATTATATTTGCGAGGGGGAAATCTCACGACATCAAACCCTGTCTTGTGAATCAAAGGGCGGAGATTCTTCATCGAAAATTGCCGGATTTGATCAACAAAAATCATTTTTTAAAAATTAAGTGATGATAAAGTATGAGCGCGATCGCTCTACCTTTATCTTATCAATTTCCTCGCAAGGTAATAAAAACGCAGACGAACAACACAACACGCAACAGCTAAGATTCGGGTGGAATGAAGCTGGCATTTTTTGTGGAACTATCCCAAACTATCCAGGCAAATTGATTATCTAAGTCACTTCCATTCTTGGCGACTTTGAAATAAATCTTTTCACCATTTCTGGCTTCAACGGCGAAGTCAGCTTTGTCAGCATATATTACCTTAAAACCATTGTCTCGTAGACAATACATTGCCCAAGCTTTCAACGACTGCTTGTGTGGCTCATGCGGAATTGGAGGTTTTGTAATCACCTCTTCAATAACTTGATATGTCTGTTGTAAATTAGCCATGAGTCATTGAGTCATTTTGTCAAGATTTTTTATTCCCTTGTCTTGTCAGCTATTGTGGATCACAGCGAATCTCTATCATAAAGCCATCGGGATCATAAAAGTACACACCTCGACCAGTAGGACGTGTAACTGGTCCGTGGGCAATTTGTATTTGATTTTCTCTTAAAACTTCAACTGCTTGCTCAAACAATTCAGGAGCAATGTCAAACGCCAAGTGGTATGCTCTGGTAAAAGTACGTTCTGGATTTGGATCTGGCGGTGCTAAGTCTGGTTCCCAAAATAAATCGAGGATTATACCATCTGGAGTGACAAAGTTAGCGACTTTTCCCTGTGCGACTAAGTCTACCAGAGTTGCAGGAACTTCATCACCAGTCAATTCGTGCAAACCAAGAATATGATTGTAGAAGTGTCGAGAGCCTTGCATATCATGGACGTTAAGAGCTATGTGATGTACTCGTCGCAAGTCACCAGAAGTCAGAACACTTTTTAAGGATTCAGCAGTTTGTAGCATAGCGAAACTCAATTGAGTGATAGGGAAAAGCTACACTGAGAGCATAATTCAGGAGTCAGTCGTCAGTAGGAGGCAGTCCCGGGGGTAAAGCAGCGCTGCTGCACTTTTTCCCGACTTGATACGTCTGGCGTCAACTGCCGTTCAGAAGTAAAAAGGGCTGATAAGTCTAGCTTTTAGACAACACCGTTATAGTTCACCAACTTGCAATGTGCTGTCATCATGTGAGATTATAATATATTATGTATGTTTGATTACTCTTTAGATTTTAAAAATATTAACTTTCGAGAACATCCTGAACTATATCGCGTAGGTAAGGGTGAACAAGGAGTGCTTTTGGTAGAACCATACAAATCTGAAATTCTTCCTTACTGGCGGTTTAAAACTCCAGATATTGCAAAAGAGTCTAGCGAAAAAATCTACCAGATGTTTTTTGAATATTTAGAGCAAGGTGATTTTGTGGGTGCTGATATGGCGCGGAAGTTTTTACAGATGGGGTACACGCGATCGCGCCGCTACGCTAACCATAAAAGTGGTAGAAAGTACAAAACTAACCCGCAAAAAGAAACTTCTCAGGAAGCCCAGAGCAAGGCAAGAAAAGATATCTTACCAAATGAGATAGATCCTATTAAAGCTGAATCAGCAGCAATCTTCAAAGAAAAGTGGATGCAAGCCAAGATGAATGAAAACTATCTTAGGCTTTTAGCAAAGCATAAGCAGAAATACGCAGGTTTATCCTGTGAATAAATACAAGAGACGCTTAACAGCTAAAAAGGTGTTTGCTTCATTCATAGCGGGTGGTACGCCGCTTGTAGGGCTGGTTTGAAGAAACAGTTTTGAGCAAGCAAGTGAGGGAGTCAGCTTAGTAGATCATATGCTGATAATTACGTAAAAGTTCAACCTCATAATCCTCAGGTTTAGAAACAACCTGTTTCTGGTTATCAGTGGGTAATGGTTCTTCTTTCACTTCCTCACTTATTTCCTCACTAGAAATGATTTGATACTCATTTTTTCGTAAGAGTTTTTTCGGAACTGTTATGGTCAAAATCAGTACCAAAAGCAGTAGCTGCCAAGGTGCGAAAATTAAACCTAGAACTATACAGATAGCTGCAAATATCCCCACCAAGTAGCCGATCTCATCGGTACTTTTCTTGAAGATATAGCCACCAATTAAACCAGTGAAAAGCGGAAGCAGAAAAAACAGAGCCATAGTTTCTCACATCTGAACAAAAGCAGAGGCGTTAATGTGTGCATATGAGAGATGCTGTTGGGAAGAAATATATTTCGTTTGACAATCAATCGTTTTTGATCCACAATACGCTACTTATAACAACAGCGTATAAAAACAAAATTCCGGATGTTCTTGTGACACTAGCTTAACACTTTCTAATTGGACTATTTCATCTATCTAACGTATTACTTTAATAACTAGCGTTTTCAACTGAGACACAAATGCTGAATATTCCTCAATTACTAGCGACAGAACTCAACCTTAAACCCTATCAGGTGCAAAACGCGCTAGAACTTTTCGCGGAGGGTGCAACAATTCCCTTTATTGCACGATATCGCAAAGAGCGGACAAGCGAGATGAATGAAGTCCAGTTGCGCGAACTGAATGATAAGTATAATTACTTAACAGAACTGGAAGAAAGGAAGTCGGTGATTTTGAATTCCATAGCCGAACAAGGAAAACTCACCGACGAACTCAAACAAAAAATCGAATCCTGTTTACTAAAGACTGAACTTGAAGATTTATATCTCCCCTATCGTCCCAAACGCCGTACTCGCGCCACTATCGCCAGAGAAAAAGGACTCGAAGCGCTGGCGGAGTTCATCAAATCGCTGAACAACAAAAATGGTGTTTCGGCGTCGCTGGATGCGGAAGCAGCAAAGTATATTTCTGAGGAGAAAGGAGTTAAGACGGCAGAAGATGCACTTAAAGGTGCTTCTGACATATTAGCGGAAGAAGTCGCGGAAAAAGCGGAGTTGCGAGCATATCTGAGGGGCTACTTGCTGGAAGAAGGAGTGTTTGTCTCCCGTATCAAAAAAGATCATCCGGAAGGTACAACCAAGTTTGAGATGTACCGTAATTATCAAATGAGGGTGAAAAATATTGCGCCTCACAATATGCTGGCGTTGTGTCGCGGTGAAGCAGAGGAGGTGTTGTCTTTTGAAATTTCCTTTGATGAAGATGTGGTGCTTTCTTATTTGGAGTCAAAGGAAATTAAGACGAAAGTCCGCGCCATCCGGGACTTTTATCAAGGGATGCTTAAAGACGCATTCAACCGCTTGATGAAAACTTCCTTGATGAGTGAAGTTGTTGGTGAAAAGAAAAGCTACGCTGATGTTGAGTCTATCAAAACTTTTGAAACGAATTTGCGGGAGTTGTTACTGTCTGCGCCAGCAGGGATGAAACCGACGCTGGCGATTGATCCTGGTTTTCGGACTGGATGCAAAGTTGCTATACTCGACCAAACGGGGAAATTTTTGGAATATCAAGCGATATTTCCGCATCAAGCAGCCGAACAACGTTTGAAAGCTGCACAAACTCTCAAAAATTTGATTTCAAAATACAAAGTTGAGTTAATTGCCATTGGTAATGGTACAGCTTCCCGTGAGACAGACGAATTTGTTTTGGAAGTGCTGCAAGCGATGGAACAAAAACCAGTCAAGGTGATGGTGAATGAGTCGGGTGCTTCCATATATTCTGCCAGTAAAGTTGCTTTGGAAGAGTTTCCCGATTTAGATGTTACCGTTCGCGGTGCTATTAGTATTGGTCGTCGGTTACAAGATCCACTCGCGGAACTGGTGAAAATTGATCCTAAGTCCATTGGCGTGGGACAATATCAACACGACGTGGATCAAAAGTTGTTGAAAAAGAAGTTGGATGAAACTGTTGAAAGCTGCGTCAACTACGTTGGGGTGGACTTGAATACTGCTTCTGGTGAACTTCTGACTTTTGTTTCTGGGATTACGTCCAGCGTTGCCAATAACATTGTTGCTTATCGTAACCAGCATGGTGTGTTTAAAAATCGCCGACAGTTGCTGAAAGTCGCCAAGTTAGGACCAAAAGCTTTTGAACAGGCGGCAGGATTCTTGCGGATTCGTGGTGGTGAGAACCCATTGGATAATACTGCTGTTCACCCAGAAAGTTACTCAGTTGTGGAGGCGATCGCCTCTGATTTGAGCGTACCATTAACTCAAATCACCCAAATTGCTGAAAAGCTAAGAAAAGCCAATCTCAAGAAATACGTTACCGACACTGTAGGTGAACCAACACTGCGCGACATCCTCAGCGAATTGGAAAAGCCGGGAAGAGATCCACGCGCTGAGTTTAAGTATGCAACATTCAAGGAAGGAATCAAGGAAATTTCTGATCTCAAAGAAGGGATGGAACTAGAAGGTATCATTACCAATGTTGCTAACTTCGGTGCTTTCGTCGATATTGGTGTACATCAAGATGGTTTGGTGCACATCTCCCAATTGGCTGATAGATTCGTTGATGATCCAAAGAAAATTGTCAAGGTGGGACAAGTTGTGAAAGTGCGAGTGCTGGAAATTAATCAGAAATTGAAGCGGATTAGTTTATCGATGAAGTCAGTGAAGCAATAAACCATAATTGGGAGACGAAACTGGTTGACATAACTTTGGTAGGATGAGCATCGCGCCGACGAGGATTACAATCAAAGCTGAGAATAAATCAAAACTCCCTAAAAGAGGTAGATTATGGCGTTAAAATTAACTGTACCGAATATTACTTGTGAAGACTGTGCAGGAAAAATTACCGAAGCCATCCACGTAATGGAACCCGATACCAAAGTGGATGTAGATGTGAAAGCGAAAACTGTGACTGTAGAATCTAAGGCTTCTGAAGAGTCAATCAAACAGGCAATTGTTGCAGCTGGTTACCATATCGAAGGTTATCAATAACTGCTTTCACAAAGTAATGCCACAGATGCGTAGTAGCGCATCCATACTAAAATATTGGGTAAACAAGCTTACAAAAACTCTCATCCTAGCTATCCTCAACCCAAAATTTTAAGCCAGATGTGCTAGTAGGTTGGGGAGGAGACTTCCGTATGGAGAGTACAATACCTAGCGTGGGGTATCCCCCCAGCCCCTTATTCCTAGAGAGAACCGCATCCATCCCCACTCTGTAGTTATACCATTTCACGAAATCCCTGATACAAACGATTGGTTTTTAATTCTTTCCCCCTGCTCCCTGCCCCCTGCTCCCTGCCCCCCATTTGTATCAACCTTAAAGTGAAACGGTATTACCTCGAAGCCCCCGCTTACGGTAATCAGATTTCTTCCCGGAAGAATTTCCCTAATTATTTAATATTTTCGCCAAAGTCAGATGCTTTGGTTTGTGCTTCCTCAACTCCGGCATTCAGTGCTTGGTGCGCTGTTTCGTAACAGCCGAACAGGCATGAGTCAAAGTCAGCGATGGGGAATGGGTTGCGCTTTAATACGTTATGGATGGCAATCGCATAAGAATATTTTCCTTTAGCTAAAGGGTGGGAATGTACCGCCACAAACCACCGTATATTAATTCCCAACTCAAATGTAGTACCATCTTTTTGCAGGATTGGTTTGTCCATTATCGCTTGAATCCCTCGTAGCTAAGTGATGCCAGACGCTGATCTAATATAGCGAACAGGGTATCTTTCTGAATTATGTGCGCAATGCAAAGCGTCTGTGTGAGAGAATCGCCATGAAATTGGCCAACAAACAGATGCTTCCTAGCACCAATAAAATGTATGTGGGAGCCATAACCACTCCGATCATAAACCAAGCAAATACATGCAGTATCATCAATAGAGCAAAGAAACTAGCAATTCCAGCAGTTTGCCAGATCGTAATAGCCGGACGATCCAATAATGTGAGAATTATTGTCGATGAGGTAGCAATCAGGTTGGCTGGAATTAGAAAGGCACAAATGCTAATGCAGTAAGTGCTTGAGAATGCTGTTAAGGTATTGAAATCTAACATTTAATTTTCCTGGGTTAAGTTGCCAAATTTTATATAGATTTTTTTGGCTCTTTGTACTTGTATCCTAAAGATTAGTTGGACTTTAAAAGATTTGTAAGTTGATAACTGAAACTACTGTGTTAATTTAACCGAAGTGAAGATCCACTAAAAATTTGAACAGTTAAGAGGTTGGTGGTTCAGAAAACGAAACTGATGAAAAAGGGCTAATCAATATAAGGCTTCTACATTGTGTCGGAAGACGATTAAGGCGTGCTTGCCCTGCTCCTCTTTGAGTGCCCAAAAGATAGTATCAGATACTTCTAGTGAAACAATAGTCTTGATTTCAATGTTAGTGTTGTAGCCTGCTAAATCTGCCAAGCGTCTTCCATGCCCGCCCTCACCTTATACTTGACTAATGGTGTAACCGCTTACATTGTGGCTTTTTAGTAGCTTAACAATACGGTCTTTGAGTACTGTCTCACCAATGATAGTGATCAGGACGGCATGTTGGACACCAAAGGCTAAGTTTGTCATACAGAACTCCAGATAATGGGTTTTGGCTTCTAAAGCTTAAGTTTTTATCCGCAGTCCAAATGTTGGATCAAAAAGGCTCAAGCATTATTGCCTGAGCCACTGCTAAATCAAATTAATTTCTAGATCAAGGGGTTGGTTCTCCATCCCCCAATTTACAAAGCTTAGTAGCGGTTACGGAAGCTGTTGTTTCCCCCCCGATTACCACCACCACCGCCAAACGAACCTCTTTCTTCTCTAGGCTTAGCCTTATTAACTTTAAGGTCACGCCCCATCCACTCAGCACCATCAAGAGCATCAATGGCTGCTGTTTCTTCAGCATCTGTACCCATTTCCACAAAACCAAAGCCGCGCAAACGACCTGTCTCGCGATCAGTAGGTAGCTGAACGCGCTTTACAGAACCATATTCTGCAAAAACAGCTTTCAGACTCTCTTCTGTAACGTCGTAAGAAAGGTTTCCTACATAAACTGACATAAACTGTCTCCGAAATCATAAGTGTGTAGAGATTTAGGTTTCGGAGAAAAGTTTGTAAATACCAAGAACAAAAAACCTGTCAATACTAAAAACAAACACTATTAACCGAATTAACTCTCATCTATCATCATGACATAACAGACAACTTTTTGGGAGGAAGTTGGAAAAAATGTTATATAAAGTTACATAAGCAATTGATGGCTAAGTATGATAAGGCACAACTTGGAGGCATAATCTCTACACTTTGATTTTGATGTAGACACTGGTGAAGACGAGAAGCTCCAAAAACGAGTAAGACCGTTCCTATTCTTTAGTTTTGGTGCAAGCTTCAGCCTCAAACGAAGTAAGTCCAAGGGTACCTCACCACATCATAATTTCTAGTTTGTCTTGTGTTAGATTAGCATTACTTGCACTTGCTAAGTATTGAACAATTCAAAGGAGATTATTATCGTAATTCAAAAGCAACTCATAAACTCGCAAATCAAGTCACCTCAAGTCTTCTTGATTGACCATGAGAATAATAACCGTGGTCTGACCGATACACATGAAGCTCTACAGCTAGCACAGAGCCTACAGCTTGATCTAGTCGTAGTCTCGGAGGGCAAAGACGCTCCAGTTGCGAAGATTCTTAACTATGGTAAGCTTCAGTATCAAAAGAAAAAGCGTCAGGGACACAGTGCTAGACCTACGGTAAAGGAAGTTCGGCTCCGTCCCAACGTGGGTGTGGCTGATTACAACTTACGCGTTGAGCAAGCAATTCAGTGGTTGAGTAAAGGCGATTCAGTAAAATTTGTTATTCGTTTACGAGGTAGAGAAAATCAATATCGTGAACAGGCTGGAGAACTGTTAGAGCGGATTGTAGCTGCTCTAGGCCAAGTTGGTAAAGTCCAGTCGCTTGATAAACGTTCACTGATTGCTCAAGTCGTTCCTGCCTAAATAAATTTTTTCGGAATATTTTAGTCAACTAAAGTAGCCAGAGTAACTGCCTATATACTCTGGCTACTGTAATATAGCCCCTGTAACCGAATGCACCAAAGGCAAGGGGCGTGGTACACAGGTTTTGAAGGCTGCAGATAAGGGATGGGGTTTGGAGACTTACACCTCACCCTAAAAAAAAAGGGACAGAAATTATGGCACGATACGGGTAGCATCAAGCGTTCGACGGATCTCCCTGTCACTTAGATTGATCTGATTCGATACTGATAAAATTACTGAGCCAGTACCTCAAAAGCAGAGGATATATTCAGTTAATATCACCCCTTTTTACTATGCCTCATGAATCCTTCTGCGACAGCATCTTGGAACGAAGTCCGCGCTGCATTTCAAAAAATCTGGGGTTATGAAGATTTCCGTCCACCGCAGGGAGAAATTATCCAGAGTTTGTTGGCAAAAAAAGATGCGCTGATTATCATGCCCACAGGTGGGGGAAAGTCAATTTGTTTTCAACTTCCCGCACTGCTACAACAGGGATTAACGCTCGTTGTTTCGCCTTTGGTAGCGCTGATGGAAAACCAAGTGCAGGAACTTCGGGAACGTCGAATACCCGCTGCCCTTTTGCATAGTGAATTACCATCTGACAAGCGGCGTATGACTTTACAAGCTTTAGGACGACAACAGCTAAGATTACTTTACTTGTCGCCAGAAACTTTACTCAGCAAGCCAGTGTGGGAAAGGTTGTGCCAGCCGGAACTTGTGATTAATGGTTTAATATTAGATGAAGCGCACTGTTTGACACAGTGGGGAGACACTTTTAGACCAGCTTACCGAAGATTAGGGGCAGTACGACCAGCGCTACTCAAATCAAAACCATTGGGAACAAATATAGCGCTAGCCGCTTTCACCGCCACCGCTGACCCTTTAGCCCAAACTCAAATTCGAGAAATTCTTCAGTTACAGGAACCTGCAGTTTTTCGTATTAATCCTTATCGTTCTAATATTAATCCTTCTATTCGTATAGTTTGGACTCCAAGAGGAAGAAAGCAACAATTCTTAAAATTTCTTTGTGATAAACCACAACAAACTGGGCTTGTTTACGTTCGGACAAGGCGAGATAGCGAAGAGTTGGCTGCATGGCTACTACAGTTGGGTTACGTTACAGCAGGTTATCATGCAGGATTAGGCGCAGAGGAACGCCGCGATATTGAAGCACAATGGCTGAGTGGAAAAATGCCGTTTGTTATCTGCACGTGTGCTTTTGGTATGGGGATAAATAAGTCAGATGTCCGTTGGGTGGTTCATTTTCACCCGCCATTGTTGATATCAGAGTACGTGCAGGAAATTGGACGCGCTGGACGAGATGGAAAACCAGCCCAAGCACTGATGTTGATCAGTGAACCTACGGGGTGGTTAGATCCACAAGATAAGCAAAGACAAAAGTTTTTTGAGGAGAATTTGCAGCAGCAACAGCTATCCGCGCAGCAAGTTCTGAAAAAATTGCCCAGAACAGGGGAAGTGGATGCTGTAGCGCGAGAATTTCCCAATGGTGCGATCGCTCTTTCTCTACTACACAGCACCGGACAACTCAAGTGGCTTGACCCTTTCCACTACAGTATCGTTCCAGGGGCGAAAACTCAATCAGTCACACAATCACACGCTACGAAGCAGATGAATCAATATCTTACGACTAGGGATTGTCGCTGGCGTTTTTTGTTAAGTGCTTTTGGTTTTGAGGAACAAAGCAAGAACTGGCGTTGCGGTCACTGTGATAATTGCTGTAAATAGTTATTAGCTATCAGCGAACAGTCGTTATCTTTTCTAGGTTGGGGCTATCGGTGATCGGAAAGCCTGTAATCTATAGCCTGCTACCTTTTGGCTGATAGCTGAGAGAGTATTTGGAAATGGATTACGGTGACACATAATAGCTTTACCCTAGCAACAATATTGTTTTGTAGATGCACAGTTATCTATTTGGTTCCGAAAATTATCCATTATCCCTACTACTTGTGTGTGTAATTCATCATACTGTTGTTCATCTATATCAAGATAGTTGCCATGAGCAATCATATTCCTTTTCTTAAGTAATTTTTCATCTATTAGAACTTCTTTTGATTCATAGAAACTGTAGTCTAAACCAAGTATGCATATTATCTCTTTAAAGACTGATGATGATAAATTAGATGTCGCAATCCTATTTTCATATTTTATTAAGCTTCGTTCACTAAGTCTCGTCATAAAAAAATCAGCAATTTCACTATATATAGTTGCTTTATTAGTTTCACTTGCTTGATCTAATTTATCTTTCATTGCTAAAGCAATGAAATTCTTGGAAAGTTTGTTATAAGGTAGACTCTGCATAGCAACAAATTCTAAATAACTATTGGCTGCTACTTTGATAAATCCCTCCCAATGGGCATAAAGCATAGTAATTCCACTACGAAGTAATGCCTTTTGCTTTCCTGATGAGAATGACTTATCAATCAGAGCTTTCAATGCTGAAAGCTCTATTTTGCGCCATGCAAGTTCTTCTGCAAGCTTATCACTTAGCTGCTCTAAAGTACGTATTTTCATGGTTTGAACATCTGACGACCAAAAGGAACTAGTTTTGGTACTCTTCGCTGTGCAGTAGTACCTGAACCTGACCAATTTGTATATTCAGGACTTATCCAAATTTTCTTTATTTTCTCTCTTATATCGATGTGTGAGTGAGATAAATTCTCGTAGTTGTGACCAATTCCTAAAGCAATTACTTCATAAGCAGAAACTAGAAAGCCTCCTAAAAACTTATCTTTATTAGGAGAATATCTCCGAAAACTATCACTTCCCATTTGTTCATACAAAATTTCAAATGTTTTATTAAATGCATCTTCTTCTTGTTTATAATTAAATTTCTCATTTTTCGCCATTTCTACCATTCTATCAGTCAAAAAACCACTTAAGTCATTACGTATCTTCCTCATTTCCTTTTCTTCCAGAGTGCGGAACACTAAAAACCTTAGTAGTAGCTCAACATCATATTGTTCTTCAATTGGTCGCTCACTTAGAGCTATACACTCTCTAAACATTTCATTTTGACTTAATTTTTTCATCCAATGAAACATCTCCCGATTAAACATTACAAGGATACAGTTTCTTACCTCTTGCGGAGTAGCTATTGAACCTCCAGTATTTAATCTTTGGAATAACTCATATTTTGCAATCTCGTCACTTTCTTTTAGGAGAATAGTCGCATCAATCTTAGATCTTTTAATTAACAGACGCTGGGCTTGTGTTAGAGAATTTTGTATATCGTATGGATCTTCCCATTTTTTATCTTTCAAATTTGGCAAATACTTAGTCTCTTCAAGTATCAATGGCTCAATTTTTTTTTGATCTTCATCCTTTAGTTTTCCAATAAATTCATATATTGTAGATAGTCTTTGAAGACCATCTACAACATCCCAAACTCCATCCTCACGTTGAGAAACAAAAATTGGTGGAATAGGTATACCAAGTAAAATAGATTCTATCAATCTTGTTTTTTGGATACTAGACCAACGGAAAAATCTTTGAAACTCTGGATGTATATCAATTTCTTCGTTTTCATAGAGGCTTATCCATTCACCAATAGACATTGAATAGTTATCGACTCTAATCTCTTGTCTCATTTTGTCAATTTCTTCCTGAAGTCCCATATTTTTACTCCTATGTTGTTGAAAATGTGGATATTTTTACCAGTTAAGCCGACTTATTATTTCTGCCCTTCAGGTTGAGCCCGTTGACGTTTCTTATCACTGTCTACGGCGAACAAAGCTAAACTGCTGAAGCTAAATAAGAGAAAACTTCAAAAGCCTGCTTTTGCAGGCTTTGTCTGTGTAATCTCAAGTTTATAGTCTGAAGGCAATTAGTGGCTTATGCAAGAAGTCTATTTTTCCTTTGAAACTAAAACTCTAAAACTGACGCAAAAAGCGAAGGTCGCTTGCGTACAAACGGCGAATATCATCAATTTGGTGTAAAACCATCGCGAAGCGTTCTACACCAAAACCAGCGGCAAACCCAGTATACACTTCCGGATCATACCCCACGGCTTTGAGCACATTTGGATCGACCATACCGCAACCCATAACTTCCAACCAGCGACCATTCCACTGCAAATCAACTTCAGCAGAAGGTTCGGTAAACGGGAAATAACTGGCGCGGAAGCGAATTGGCAACTCACCAAACATCGCCTCCAAAAATACCTTAATAGTGCCTTTAAGATCAGTAAACGTCAGTCCTTCGTCAATTGCTAAAAGTTCTATTTGGTGGAAAACTGCGGAGTGAGTCGCATCTACGTTATCTCTTCGGTAAACTCGCCCTGGCGCAACCACCCGGATGGGCGGTTCCTCAGTTTCCATGTAACGAATTTGTACAGACGAGGTATGAGTCCGCAGCAGATTCCCGTCTGGCAGGTAAAAAGTATCCTGCATATCACGGGCGGGGTGGTCGGGTGGGGTGTTCAGAGCTTCAAAATTGTAGTAATCTGTTTCCATCTCTGGTCCAGTAGCTACGGTGTAGCCCAACCCAACAAAGATATCCAAAGCTTTGTCGATGATGCCATTGAGGGGATGAACACGACCTTGAGGACGGTAAATTCCTGGCATTGTTACATCCAATGTTTCAGCTTCAAGCTGTGCCTGAATTTTCGCCCCTTCCAAGGTTGCACGTTGCTGGTCTAGACTGTTTTGTAGGGCTTCTTTGACTGTGTTGGCGATCACCCCAATTTTTGGTCGTTCCTCCGCACTCAGTTGTCCCATACTTCGCAACAGCGCCCCAAGTTGACCTTTTTTCCCGAGGTAGCTGACTCTAAGTTCCTCCAAACGTTCTAGCGTATCAGCGGCGGCGATCGCTTTTTCTCCTTCCTCTCGCAGTTCTAAAAGTTGAGCCTCTAAACTGTTAGTCATTAGTTTTTAGTCATTACACTATTGATTACTCATAGATCCAAGGCTTTGGACTACTGGAGATATAACATATCGTTGACACCGTTATTCTGCCGTATGAAGAACTTGAATCGTCACAAGACAATTGATTTGTCAAAGACAATATTATAACCCAAACTTGTTTTTACCTGTTTGGCTGCTCTGTAAGCAAGCCAGAATCAGTTTAGAGTAACCGTAGGGTGGGCACTGCCCACAACGTAAAAATAAGGTTTTGAGCGAACCCTAGGCAGTGCCCACCTTACAAAAATTGCAATAACGCAATTGGTGCATTGCGGTGATGTAAGCTTTCTGCTTCGATTACTGTAAAGGGAGTTAGTGTACTAAATGAGGGTTTGGCAGCATGAAGACGCTGGAAGAAATTAGGCGATGGTTGATTCAGCACAAACCAGTGTTGCAGGAACGGTACAAAGTTAGCGAATTGGGTATTTTCGGTTCCTATATAAGAGAACAACAGACTGAAACGAGTGATGTCGATGTGTTGGTAGAGTTCTCTGAAACACCTAGTTTGTTGAAGTTTGTCAATTTAGAAAACTATCTCTCAGACAACCTTGGAGTAAAAGTTGATTTGGTGCATAAAGCGGGACTAAAGCCGCGTATCGGAGAGCGGATTTTGACAGAAGTGGTCTATCTATGACCAGACGGCAATTGGAGGATTATTTACAAGATATATTAGATGCGATCCGCCTTTGGCGGCAGCGCTTCGCTATCGCCGCTATTGAGCAATTTACATCAAGTATTGAGTTTTCAACATTCTCACAACACTTAGAAAGGTATCTGGCGTCCGCACCTTTAACAAGGATGGCGATTCCTTAGGGCGACCTGTTAACTTGATGAGCAGCAGTTAGTAAATTCCTCTTCAGGTATGTCGTTGTCTGTAGAACAAGTCGAAAACAGAATAAAAGAAATTGAGTGTCTCGTGAACTCCTCAAGTGAGCGATACGGGCGTTTACTCAACTGGCAAAATCCATCTGACCCATTTTGGCATTATGGGATTGGTCTATCAGATACACATATTTTTGATACAGGTCGTGGGTTATGTCCATTTGAGAGAAAAGAGGCAAAATTTGTTGCCGGTATTGACCACATTGCTTTTGAGCCAGAGCGAACAATTGAGCGGCTCAAACAAGCCCTTCATGTTTTTGCTGATTGGGAGTACACTTTTCCTGGTTGGAATTGTGAACACCTTGGTCGGTTAATTGCGACAGATAAACCGAGATGTTATCAAAGTAAAGCTTTATGGTTGTTGTGTGACCTTACCCCAAAAGGCGACCACAAAACCGCACATCAAATCTTTCGAGCTTACTTAAAGAAGGTTGATCCTAGTCTCAATCGGTAGTCATTTTATAAAAAATGTCTCAATTATTATCAGTGTAGATGTCAATTCTATCTCACAGCATGGGAATACTCTAATTAGAGTTTCCGTGACTAATTTCTCATATATGGCTCAGTCGTTACCACAAAGGCGTAGTACTGCTGTTACTGTAAGATCTCAGTTCTCGCCCTTTGGCAACAAACTAGTGCAATCTGGTTTTGTCAATAGCGAACAGATGAGACAAGCACTGATTGAAAGTCGCAAGTCTGGCAGATCTCTGACACAAGTGCTGGAATCTATTTCTGGACGACAGTTGTCACCAGAACTGTATAGGTTACATAAAAAGCAGCAGCTATTTGAACTCAAAATATTATACGGTGTTGAATCTCTTGATTTAGAGGTGAGTCAGGTTGGCACAACAAGAATGAGTCAACTGATTGATACCCTTATCCCAGTAGATATCTGTCGTCGCCATCACTTGGTACCACTAGCAAAGAATGCAGAGCAAAATCCACCCTCAGTTTTGGTAGCGATGGTAGATCCGGATAATTTAGAAGCTTCGGATGATTTGAACCGCATCTTGCGTCTACAGGGATGGACTTTGCAGCGGATGGTGATTACTCAAGAGGATTACCAGCAACTCATTAACCAATATTTGGATGAGGCGACTGTTCGGCAAAAGCACTTAGAACAGGAAAAGTTTACAGATATTAATCAGGACTTAGAAAATCTAGACAATCTCAATTTAGATGATGTACCTGAAGATAAGGAAGCTGACTTAGGCGCAGCAATGAAGGGTGCTGAGGACGCCCCGATTATCAATTTAGTTAACAGAATCCTCGCAAAAGCACTACACGAGATGGTTTCTGATATTCACGTAGAACCGCAGGAAGAAAACTTACTCATTCGTTTTCGTAAGGATGGTGTGCTGCGTCAGGCTTTCGATCCTCTGCCCAAAAAAATCATTCCTGCTGTGACAACTCGTTTCAAAATTATTGCCAACCTAGATATTGCTGAACGGCGTTTACCTCAAGATGGACGCATCAGACGAGTGTTTGAGGGACGAAAGCTGGACTTCCGCGTCAGTACCTTGCCCAGTCGCTACGGGGAAAAAATCGTACTACGAATTTTGGATAACTCTGCAACCCAATTGGGATTGGATCAGCTCATTACTGAACCAGAAACTTTGCAAATTGTCAAGGATATGGTCAGTCGTCCCTTTGGGTTGATTTTGGTGACAGGACCGACTGGTTCTGGTAAAACAACAACGTTGTACTCGGCACTTTCGGAACTGAACTCTTCAGGCATCAATATTTGTACGGTGGAAGATCCAATTGAGTACAGTTTACCTGGAATTACTCAAGTGCAGGTGATTCGGGAAAAAGGTCTGGATTTTGCGACAACTTTACGGGCTTTTTTGCGCCAAGATCCCGATGTGCTTCTGGTGGGTGAGACGCGAGACAAGGAAACGGCTAAAACGGCAATTGAGGCAGCATTAACTGGTCACTTGGTTTTGACAACTTTGCATACGAATGATGCGCCTGGGGCGATCGCCCGTTTGGCAGAAATGGGCATTGAGTCTTTCATGATTTCTGGTTCTCTGATTGGTGTATTAGCACAGCGCTTAGTACGGCGTGTCTGTCCCAGTTGTTGCATTCCCTACACTCCCACCACAACAGAACTTGCTCGCTACGGCTTATCAGCAAGCCAACAAGTGGGTGTTACTTTTTATAAGGCAAATACCTTAACTTTAGAGCAAATTCATCAAGCGAAGGCAAATGATCAGCTTTGCCCAGAGTGTCATGGCGTTGGCTACAAGGGACGTTGTGGTGTTTATGAAGTTATGCGAATCACAGAACGCCTGCAAGCCTTGATTACCGAAGACGCACCAACGGAACGGATCAAAGAAGTGGCAGTGGAAGAAGGGATGAAAACTCTACTGGCTTACAGTTTGGACTTAGTACGTCAAGGTTACACCACTTTAGAAGAAGTAGAACGAGTCACGTTTACTGATACGGGTTTGGAAGCAGAGTTGAAAGCTAAACGTAAGATCAGTCTGACTTGTCGGAGTTGTCACGCTGGACTGGAACCTGAATGGCTACATTGTCCATACTGTATGACACCACGGTTTCAAGAGTAGTTACTCTTTTCCCAGCAAAAAAATACTTAAACGTTCGCGTAGCGTGCGCCTTAGCGCATACCGCAAAGACAAGCCAGTGCGTTGGGCGGCTCCGCCGACTTGAAGCACCTGGCGCGCTAAGGACGCCAAGAAAAGAGAGAAGAGAGAATTAGAATTTTACAAACGATTTCGGATTGCTATAGTCAATAGTCATTAGTTATTAGTCATTAATCATTAGTTTGGAATAAAGGAAGTTATAAAATGGAAATTATGATTGAAGATTTGATGGAGAAGTTGATAGAAATGGGTGGATCGGATATGCATTTATCCGCAGGTTTGCCTCCTTACTTTCGCCTCAGTGGCAAACTGATACCTATTGGCAAACAGCCATTGTCAGCAGATCAGTGTCAATGGTTGATTTTCAGTATGCTCAATAACTCCCAGCGTCGAATCTTAGAGGAAAATTGGGAGTTAGATTGTTCTTATGGTATGAAGGGATTGGCTCGTTTTAGGGTTAATGTTTACAAAGAACGTGGTGCTTATGCCGCTTGTTTGCGGGCGTTAAGTTCCAAAACTCCAAACTTTGAAAAATTAGGTTTGCCAGATGTTGTACGAGAAATGTCAGAAAAACCAAGGGGATTAATTTTGGTAACTGGTCCTACAGGTTCTGGTAAAACAACTACCCTGGCTGCTGTTATTGACTTAATTAATCGCACTCGCTCAGAGCATATTTTGACGGTAGAAGATCCAATTGAATTTGTGTATGAACCGATTAAAAGTGTGATTCATCAAAGGCAACTTGGCGAGGATACAAAAAGTTTTGCCAATGCTTTAAGAGCAGCATTGCGGGAAGATCCAGATATCATTTTGGTGGGTGAAATGCGCGATTTGGAAACTATTTCCTTGGCGATTTCCGCAGCGGAAACAGGACACTTGGTTTTTGGAACTTTGCACACGAGTTCAGCAGCACAAACTGTAGATAGAATTATTGACGTTTTTCCATCCGAAAAACAAACTCAAGTGCGAGTGCAGTTGTCGAATTCACTGGTGGCGGTATTTAGTCAAACTTTGGTTCCTCGAAAGAATCCAAAAGCGGGTGAATTTGGTCAAGTGATGGCTCAAGAAATTATGGTTGTGACTCCTGCTATTTCTAACTTAATTCGTGAAGGAAAAACATCTCAAATTTACTCTGCTATTCAAATTGGTGGAAAAATGGGGATGCAGACTTTAGAAAAGGTTTTAGCAGATTTCTATAAGGCAGGAGTTATCTCTTTGGAAGATGCAATGTCTAAAACTTCTAAGCCGGATGAGATTAAGCGTCTTATCGGTAGTGCAGCACTACTAGCTGGAACAAGAGCAGGAGTAGCAGTCAAAGCATATTAAAACACAGGGAACGCTTAACAGGGAACGCTTAACAGGGAACGCTTAACAGGGAAGAAGGGGCATTTTCAATCAACAAGCAGGATGGTTGGGAGGTAGTGGGTTTATTTTTTTTAATTTTAAATTTTAAATTTTGAATTTTGAATTGCTTTATATGCCAACATTTGTTGCTCGTGTTAGGGACTCGCGAGGAAAATCGAAAAGAGAAAAAGTTGTGGCTAATTCCTTAGCTCAAGCTCGTATTTATCTTAGACAACAGGGTTATATTGTACAAGATATCAAAAAAGAATCTCAAGGCTTTGACTTTCAACAACTTCAAACCAAATTTATGTATGTTTCCGTGAAGGATAAAGCCGTATTTTCTCGTCAATTTGCTGCTTTGGTGAATGCAGGAGTAGCAATTGTGAGAAGTCTGAGTGTGTTAGCCCAGCAGTGTAGCAATCCTAAACTGAAACAAGCGATTTTGGGTATTAATATTGATGTACAAAGTGGAATGAATCTTTCTGAGGCGATGCGGAAATATCCTGATTGCTTTGATGGTTTATATGTCAGTATGGTTGAGGCTGGGGAAGTCGGTGGTGTTTTGGATGAAGTGCTAAATCGTTTAGCCAAGTTGTTGGAGGATATTGCTCGATTACAAAACCAAATTAAGTCAGCATTGGCTTATCCTGTTGTTGTGGGATTTTTGGCGATCGCCATCTTTCTTGCTATGACGATTTTTATCATCCCTATTTTTGCCAATATTTATAAAGAATTGGGTACTGAGTTACCTGCTTTTACACAATTTATGCTACTGGTAAGTCAAGTGTTAAGAAGTAGTTACCTTTTGGTGATTATCGGCGTTATTACAGCAGGTATCGCCTACCGACTATACTACAAAAGTCAGGCTGGACGTGAAACCATAGACCGTCTTTTACTGAAGATGCCGTTGTTTGGTGAGTTAATCCAAAAATCATCCATCGCACGTTTTAGCCGTACCTTTGGTTCTTTGACTCGTTCAGGAGTACCAATTCTGACTTCGTTGGAAATTGTGCGGGATACCTCAGGAAACCAGGTGGTTGCTAAGGCTATTGATACTGCACGTGTAGAAATTCAACAAGGAGGTATGATTAGCATTGCCTTGCAAAAAGAGAAAGTTTTTCCTCCAATGGCAATTCAGATGATTAGTATCGGAGAAGAAACTGGTGAATTAGATGTTATGTTGATGAAAATTGCTGATTTCTACGAAGACGAAGTCGAACAAACAGTCAAAGCACTAACCAGCATTTTGGAACCGATTATGATTGTCGTTTTGGGGGGGATGATTGGTACGATTTTGCTCTCTATGTACCTGCCTATGTTTAAGTTGTTTGATAAGCTTGGTTAATAGTTATTCAGTTATCAGTTATCAGTTATCAGTTATCAGTTATCAGTTATCAGTTACCAGTTATCAGGTAGGAAACGGACTTGTCCACCCCTTGTTCACTGTTTACTGTTCCCTGTTAAGCGTTCCCTGTTGATATCATGTCACAACTGCAACGAATCGCAATAGCACCATCCCAACTTCAACAAGAACAAATATTGCTGACGAAAGAGCAACAACATTATCTGGAACGTGTTTTGCGCTTGCGCGAGGGCGATCGCTTTATTGCAATAAATGGCAAGGGGAAATGGTGGTTGGCGCAGTTGGAAGGAGAAAAAGCACAAATTTTAGAGTCGCTAACGGTGGAAACGGAGTTACCCATATCCATAACGTTGATGGTAGCCTTGCCCAAAGGAAATGGATTTGATGATGTGGTGCGGTGTTGTACTGAGTTGGGAGTCGCGGTTATTGCCCCGGTTGTGAGCGATCGCACTTTACTTGATCCGAGTCCTCAAAAACTCCAACGCTGGCTGCGCATTGCACAAGAAGCTGCTGAGCAATCAGAGCGTTCTTTTGTGCCTACAATATTAGAACCTATTTCTTTTAGTGCTAGTCTTGCCACAGGGACAGCAAATTACTGTTACATTTGTGAGGCTCGTGGCAGTTATCCTCATTTAACAGAGGCAATCAATCAAGTTTCTACAACATCTGAGATTATCATTGCCACTGGACCAGAGGGAGGATGGACAGATAAAGAATTGAAGTATGCTATTGACGCTGGATTTCAACCTGTTTCCCTCGGACGTCGCATCTTGCGAGCAGTCACAGCCCCAATTGTTGCCTTATCTGTTGTGGCTGCACAGTTAGAATCGGTGGCATTCAATTGCGCAAACTGAAAATAGTATATCTTTTGCGGGGACAGCTTTAGATCTAATACTGAATACTTTTATATATAAATAGTTACTTTTTTATAAATCTTATCAATTAATAGTAGGGTGAGCAACGCCCACCCTAAAAAAAATCCAAAGGCTACTTAGAGGTTTTCACTTGATTTGCCATGTCTAAAAAAGAACTCATGTTCGCACCGGGACGACGACGACCATTGCTAGTATTAGGTACAGCAAGATATTTTGGTGCAAAAGTCGTTTCAGCTGGCTCCTTTTGAATTATTGCTTTGGCTTTTTGTGAGTTCACAGGCTCAGGCTTAGCAGCAACTGCACCCTGTGTTAACTGAACATTAGGTCTTCCCTTAGCAGCAGCATCTTTTGTTCCATTGTTTGTGTCTGCTTGTTTTGGGGCAGGCTTAGGCGTTTTCTTAGCCTTGGATCCGCCTGGTTTAACGGCTTCTTGAGGCTTGGGTGCGGGTGGTTTAACGGCTTCTTGAGGCTTGGGTGCGGGTGGTTTAACGGCTTCTTGGGCTTTGGGTCCGCCTAGTTTAACCGTTCCTTGAGGCTTGGATGTGAGTGGTTCAACGGCTTCTTGAGCTTTCGAGACTACTGATCCAACTGCTTCTTGAGCTTTGGATGTGACTGGTTCAACGGCTTCTTGAGCTTTAGAGACTACTGATCCAACGGCTTCCTGAGCTTTCGATAGTGCTTCTTTGGTTGCTTCGGCGGCTTCATCGAGTTCGAGGTAGTAGCCGCCGTTCTTCTTTCCACTGAAAAGCCCACTAAAGAAATTCACAATCCCATTGATTAAATTTTTGATAAAACCGATCATTACAAATTCTCCTGCCTCTTATACTTGGAATGTGACCGTAATCCGATTGAAAATCACGGAATATTTTTAATTTTTCTCAAGATATTCTTGACTTACCCACTCGCCTGTACAACCAGTTACGGTGACAGCCTTCATAGGTTTTTTCATAACAAACTGGCTGTAGGTGAACAGGGCTAGTGCTTTTCACTCTTTACTTTCAGGCACTCGCCACCAAATAAACAGTCAGACTTAATTATTAAATTTTACTGTAACTTGAGGCAATTTTTTGAGACTCTGCTTCAAAAAACTTAACTTGAACTCTCAGATATGCGTATCAACTCTTGAAACACCCTGTTCCCTGTTTCCTGTTAAGCGTTCCCTGTTAAGCGTTCCCTTCAAACCAATACGGAGACTGTCATAGCTTTTTTGCAAACGGTGATTATACTCGACTAAATTAGAAAAAGATAGGACTTAACATTATTTAGTAAATGAATAACGTCAAAAAACAGCGAAATCCAGTGCTATTGGTACACGGTATTTTTGATACAGGTCGAGTTTTCGACAATATGATTCCGTACTTGAACCAGAGAGGTTGGACGGTGTATGACCTAGATTTAGTGCCAAATAATGGCAATATTGGTCTTGACACCTTAGCTCAGCAAGTGGCTGATTATATTGATGCGACTTTTGAACCAGAACAACCCTTGGATTTAGTAGGTTTCAGCATGGGGGGTGTTGTTAGCCGCTATTACGTCCAACGACTGGGAGGAATCAACCGCGTGCAGCGGTTTGTTACCATCTCATCACCTCATCATGGCACTTGGATTGCCTACTGTCGCCAAGGTGTTGGTTGCATTCAAATGCGTCCTGATAGTGTTCTGTTGCAAGATTTGAATCAAGATGTTGAGATGTTAAGACAGATTGATTTTACCTCTATCTGGACACCTTATGATTTGATGATTGTCCCTGCGAGTAGTTCGCAAATGCCTGTGGGACGCGAAGTGATAGTACCAGTTTTGAATCACTCCTGGATGCTGAGCGATTCCGGAAGTCTGGCGGCGGTGGCGGAGGCGTTGACAATTCAAAATTCAGAATTCAAGATTCAAAATTCAAAATTCAAAAGACACAACCCAGTGCTGGAAAGTATTCTGTCTGTGGACAATCTGCTAAAAAAATATATTAAGCCTTAAAGGCGATGCTCCTAAAGGGAGCCGCGCAAGGCACTATCGCCAATTTGCGTATACTCAGCACTGCCAAAAATTGCTTCAGGATAACGGTAATACTTTAACTCCATTAAGTTGTAAAAAGGGTCTTCTAAAAAGAAAGTGCGATGTTCTAAGGCAGAACCAACAAAGCGGTGTTTGGGTTCTTCTTTAAAAAGGAGTTGTCGCTGTTGCGCCCTTGCGAGTAAGTTCTCCCAATCATGTTCTAAAGTAAAAATTAGCCCAAAGTGTCTTGGGTATATCCCACGTTGGGGTGTAAGCGGTTCTTTTGTAATATGAGCTACCAGTTGATGACCGTAGAGATTGAGAATTAGGGCGTTGCGGTTTTCCCGTCCAGGAGTGCAGCCTAAGCCTTCAACATAATATGCTTTTGTCTGGGCAATGTCTGTGACGGGAAAGGCAAGATGGAATAACGTTTGGTTCATAGCTTGTGTGGGTAAGACTCCGTTCCTTTTTTACTAACATTTGCTAACAAACTTAAAGATGAGCAATTGTTAGCAATTGTGAGGAAATCAATAACTGTTGATTAACCCTCAAGTTTTACCAGATGGAAGTTGTGCTAAAGTCCCTTACACCAGCCATTTTAGAGCATCAACCCATGAGAAAGTTAATCATTCAACTATTTATCGTCATTCTGGTACTAAGCGGATCAATAGGCTATGTGTTTGTGAATCGCGCAACGCCTGCCTCAAGCTGCGCGATCGCAAGTCTTACTGCACAGATCGGCAACGGTACACTGTCCTACAGCCAGGTGGGAAACGGGCGCTCGATTCTACTGTTGCATGGTTTATTTGCCGACAAGGAGCAGTGGAACACCATGATGTGTCGGCTGTCTCTTGTGGGCTATCGGGCGATCGCCCCAGATTTACCGGGCTATGGCAACAGTAACGGTTTTACTTTGAGGGACTATGCTCTGGAGAACCAAACAACACTCCTACATGAGTTGATGGAGAAATTGGGGATTAAGTCTTTTGATCTAGCGGGTAGCTCGATGGGAGGAGCGATCGCTCACCTGTATGCTCAACGTTACCCAAACCAGGTACGTAGCGTCGCCTTTATCGGTTCACCGTTGGGCATTGTTGATTGGGCAAACAGTTTCAAAGAAGCAATCTTACTCGGCATCAACCCCTTTATTCCAATTACTAAAGAACAGTTTGCTCTGGAGATCAGCCTGCTTTTCTTCACTCCTCCTACGATTCCTGATTCTGTCATCGCAGAGAAAGTCAACGATTACATTACTCGCAACCAACATTACCAGCAGGTTTGGGATATTGTAAATCTCTATGATCACATTCTCTGTCAGGGTGTACCAACTCAACTTCCCACATTCACTATTTGGGGCGAGGAGGACAAGATTTACGACATTAGTGGGGCTAATCGACTGCAAGAGTGTATTACTGGTGCAAGAGTGATCCAGTTGCCCAAAGCAGGACATCTAGTGCTGATAGAAAATGCAGATGAGGCAGCTTCAAAATATGTGGAGTTTTTGCAAACTGCCAGAGGCAGATAGAACAAGTAAGGGCGAGTTTTGCAGGGTAAGCTCATCTGATGTATTTTGATTTGTGCAAAATGCAAGAATTTCCAACCAGTTGAGCATAAGTAATTTTACATATATACTATGTCAAGTGGTAAAAAATTTTTGGCAAAAAAAGTATATTATGCTACAAAATATTCGGCAATTAGCCTCTAGGGAAAAACTTTTTGGTTTACTGAAAGTGCATAAGTTGATTTTAGTGAAATCTATTTAAGGATTGGAAAGAAAAAACTGGTTTTACCGCACTTTACACATAGGAGGATAATCTTGGATTAAAAATGACGCCATTCAAACGGTTCTTTGGAGTTCATTAACGAACTAAGTTTAAGACAAGATTATTGGCACAACCTCATTTCTACCAGACTAGTACAGCGCGGCGTAAATAGGGCAACCATTTAAAATCCCTAAAAAGCCCATCCCATAATACTTTTGACTTTTGACTTTTGACTTTTGACTTCCGCCTTGCGGTACTAGCCCTACTTTTTGCAACACAACGATACCAGGGTACGTGCTTTATGAATCCGATCAAAATTCTCATTTTGACTGCGAATCCCAGTAATACAGGTTCAGACCCGTTGCGTTTGGATGGGGAAGTGCGGCGGATTGAGGAAGCTTTACAACGATCGCACTACCGTGTTCGCTTCCAAATCACTGCGAAACTGGCAGTCCGGACAACAGATCTGCGGCGGGCATTGCTGGATCACAAAGCGCAAATTGTCCACTTTTCGGGGCATGGCACCGGAGAGCAGGGATTGGTTCTGGAAAATGATGCTGGCAGAGTGCAGCTTGTGAGTACAGAAGCTCTGGCAGGATTATTCGGCATCTTTGAGACGGGTGACATTGAGTGTGTCTTGCTCAATGCCTGCTACTCAGAGATTCAGGCAACGGCAATTCACCAGTTCGTGGATTGTGTGATTGGGATGAATCAGCCGATCGCAGACAAGTCAGCCGTCCAGTTTGCGGAAGGATTTTATGATGCCTTGGGTGCTGGCAGTCCCTATGAGGAAGCGTACAAAATTGGTTGCAGTGCGATCGCATTAGAAGGTAGTTCAGAGTACTCAACGCCCGTGCTGAAAAATCGAAAGCGCCGTGGTGCCCGTTTGTCTGGGGCTCAAATGGTGAGTCAGTCGTTACAACCAGAGCGTGTTTCGGCGGCGAGTGCAAAACCGCCAGCGCGATCGCGCCAATCCCAAGCGATCGGCAATGTGACAATTAGCGGTAGCAATAACCCCTTTAACGCGATTCAGGCAAGAGGCAATGTCAACTTGAGCCAAACTAGTACTCACAGTCGTGGCGGCAATTCTGATCTGGAAGCGGCATTGGCATTATTAGTGAAACTAAAAAAGGAGGTTTCGGCAACGGATGCGCTGAGCTCGTTCGCCAAGAAGGACACAGAGTCAAAGATCGGCATGCTCCAGGAAGAATTACAAAAGCCAAAGCCGGACAAAAACTTTGTGAGTGAGGTGGTGATGGCCCTAAAGCAAGGGCTGAGTGGGGTATTAACGTTGGCGGCTCTGGTGACGCAAGTGGCAGACCTTGTGGCAAAAGTCTGGGACGGTTTGTTATGAACCAGAACCAGAATGACTTGGGGGAGCAGCCGTCTAGCCAGGAGCAATCGCTGGGGGATGTGCAGGTGCAGGGAGATAGTAATGTCTTCAACGCTATTCAGGGAAAGGATGTGCAGGTTTTTAACATGACCGTTTACGATCGCATTCCCAAGAAGTTGAAGCAATTACCCATCAGCACTGTAAAGCCTTTCACTCAGAAAGATTATCGCTTTCGGAAGGTCTTACTCAATAAGGTTAAAAAGTATTGGGTTCAGGATGTTTTGGAAAAGTCCCTCCATGCCAAGGTTTTGATTGAGTTGGGTCTGGAAGAACGTTTAGATGCGCTAAAAGATTCGTTTCAGCATTTTCAGGAGATCCCGGAAGCATCTAAACGATGCCTACTGGAAACTAAAAATGTTGCTGAGGTGTTCCATCAAATGGGAGAGGGGCGAACCTTACTCATTCTGGGAGAACCGGGAGCGGGAAAAACCATTACTTTGCTGAGGCTAGCAAAGGATTTGATTGCCTGTATCGAACAGGATATGAGCCAACCAATTCCGGTTGTGCTGAACCTGTCTTCTTGGGTACTGAAGCAGAAACCCATCTCAATCTGGTTAACTGAGGAATTGAACAGTAAGTATCAAGTTTCTAAAGGTTTGGCGAAAGCTTGGGTTGCAGATCAACAATTGTTGCTGTTATTGGATGGGTTGGATGAGGTGAATGCAAAGTGCCGGGAAGCATGCATCGAGTCCCTCAATCAGTTCATGCAAGATTATGGACAGACGGAGATAGTGGTCTGTAGCCGTTGCCAAGACTACGAAGTGCTTTCTACCCGCCTGCAAGTACAAACAGCAATTTGTCTCCAGTCATTAACGCCTGAGCAGGTGAGTTTATATTTGAAGCGAGCGGGCGATCAATTGAACACATTAAAAGTCTTGTTGCAGAACGATCAGACGTTGCAAGAGTTAGCCCGATCTCCTCTGATGCTGAGTGTGATGAGTGTGGCGTATCAGAATACAGCACCTGAGGATATACCTCTTGCTGGCTCAATGGAGGAAAGCCGCCGACATCTTTTTAATGCTTACATTCAACAGATGTTTCAGCGTCGGAGTCGGTGCAGCAGGCGATACCCAAAAGCAAAAATGATGCACTGGTTAGTCCAATTAGCCCAGCAAATGTGTCGAGAATCTCAAACAACTTTTCTAATTGAGCGTATGCAGCCTAACTGGTTAGAGCAGCGTAAGAAAGCTTTCCTTTATCGGATTGGACTTGTACTGATCGGTAGCTTAACTGGTGGGTTGGTGTTTGGACTTACGGGTGGCTTAAGCGGGGGATTAAGTTGTAAGAGTGGCTTGATCTGGAATTGGGGAGATGGATTAACATGGGGTTTAGTGCTGGGATTGCTTGGTGCTGCGATTGGTGCGTTGAATCTAGCGGTTGGGAAAGGAGAAATTAAGACAATTGAGACGTTTGAAGTCTCTTTGACTACCTTCACAAAGAGTCTGGTGAGCAAACATACGCTAATCAGAGGATCTATAGGGGCGGTGATTGGTGCAGTAGCTTCGGGGTTATGTTCGTGGCTAACGAAATATTTAAGTTGGGAAGGAATATTGTTGGGATTGGTTTGGGGGTTGGTGTTTGGTTTGGTTTTGGGTGTGAGTTTTGGATTGATTGGTTCGGAGATCGAAACTAGAACGGTTCCAAATCAGGGAATCTGGAGATCAGCACTAAATGCAGGTTGGGTTGGCTTAAGTTTTGGACTGATAATGGCACTATTAGGTGAACTAGTGTTTCCGCTGATAGATATGAACAATACCTGTAAGTTGATAGCTTTACCAATTATTTTGGTGGGCTTTGGCGGGCTGGGTGTGTTGGTGAATGAAGCGGGTAAGGCTTGTATACGACATTTCACCTTACGGTTAGTATTTTTTAGTCAAGGTATTATTCCCTGGAATTGTTCTCGATTTTTGGATTGTGCTGTAGAACACATCTTTTTGCATCGGGCTGGGGGTACTTACTTGTTTATACATCGAAAGCTGATGGAACATTTTTCTCGGATGGAGCCTATACGAAAATAGTTTTCAGATCATCAAAATTGTTTCGGTTACCGATCTCCTTTGATGTTAAAATGATGTCTAAATATTGTTAACATAAAAAATTTTAATTCACTATGACTAACACTAAGCCATACAAAATTTTGTTCTTTAAATTGCACTCAGAAAACCGTAATGATTGTGTAAGGCAGAAGGAGGAGTTTCTTGAAATCTCTCAAGCAATTCTAGGTTCTGAACATTTTGAAATTTTAAATAAAAAACAAGAAACATATACCCTTGAACAAGTAGCAGAAGTTATAGATGAGCATAATCCCAATATTATCCACTTTAGTGGTCATGGTTCACAAAACTATGTTGAAATTCCAAAATATTCACTTATTTATGGCGGTAAAACTTTGGGAGCAGATCCACTTTATAAAGACGATCTAATTAACATCTTTGGAAAAACTAAAAAAGACACTAAACCTCGTATTCTTTTTTTCAACGTGTGTTTGGCTGGCGGGATTATTGATAATAACGAGGGAAAAGCGTTCGACGAATACTTTGATTGTATAATTGCAATGAAACATCTTTTAGATGAGAGGTTAGCTGTAACAATTGCAAGCAAGTTTTATACAAAGATAAAGCAAGGTGTTACAGTTGAGGAAGCAATAAATTCATTAAATCCAATAATTGCGGCGGCTGTGAAAGATGCTAACTTAGGGAACAGTTTATCATATAATAAAAATGGCTTAAATCCTCAGCCACAAGTCAACGGGAATAACCAAATTAAATTTGATCTCAATATTGGAACCTCTTACGGGACTATAAAATTAATAGGTCATATTCCTGGAAGTGCAAACGAAAAAATTGCGGGGAGAGAGCAAGCTCTTGAAACACTACATCAACAGATGCAGCAGCACCAGAAAATTGCTATCACTGGTATAGATGGAATTGGTAAAACAGAACTTGCCAAACAATATGGATTTAAATACTGGGAACAGGTTTATCCTGGTGGAGTCTATTGGTTTCAAGGACAGGATATCTCTTCTGTGTTAGAACAAATACGGAAGTATGTTAATGAAAGAATTAGAATTGATAGTGACAATAATTTTTATAACGAATTATACGAAGATATTAAAAATTTAGAGAAACGAAAAGAGAAAAACGAATATGATACCTTAGAGAAAAAACAAGAACTGATAAAACAGCAAAAAAAACTGGCAAATGATTGGTTTTGGTTGCTAAAATCAGAAAAGCCTATGCTAGTGATATTTGATGAAGTTACGGACTATAAAAAGTTTAAGGATGACTACAAGGAAGCAGTAGGACTAAACTATAAAATTTTGATAACAACACAATATACACCTGATGATATAGAGTTGTTTAAACTTTATCCTTTGGATGAATCCACCGCATTGGAGTTCCTAAAGAAATGTTCAAAAAAGGAGATTGATCAAGAATTGTCAGATGTAAAGGCAATCTGTCAAAAATTGGGTTACTTACCCTTCGCATTAAAGTTAGTAGGTAAATATGTAAATAAACGATCCATTTCGTTCCAGAAAATGAAAGAAAGGTTGGAAAAAGAAGGTATCAAGAATGAAGGGTTGGAGAATATAGAATGTGTTCTTGATTTGAGTTGGAAGGAACTATCTTATAAAAGTCAGAATCTGGCATTTGTACTAAGTTTGCTTCCCCCCATTTGTAATATTTCAGATTTCGACAGTTACTGGGAATTCCTTAAAGATAGATTAGATTTATTACGCTCTTCTTTAGGGGAGAATGCAGTTCCTGTCTTGCGTTGCATAAAAAATTTCGATGATTTTGAAAAGGCTAGAGTCAATTTGGAAGAGTGGAATCTACTTACAGTTCAGAATCAGGGAATTTGCTCACTAAATTCCCTTGTCCGCCAATTCTTTGTGAAAAAATTGATGGATTCTCCTGACAGCAAAAAAATTAAAGATGTCTTAGGTTTGAGTGATCCTGATCTAAAGTGTGCGGTTTTTCCTACCGATTTCTCAATCGTGTCCACTGGAAATGATTTGTCATAAATCGAGGATGCTACATAGCCGCCTATTCTCATCAGCAACAAGGAAGTGCTTGTTCAGTGGGGGATAATATTTACGTTATGGGGCAAGTCAGAGTTTCAGGTAGTTATAAACAAAATAGTGATGGCATTAATTGCTGTTTTCCAGACAGTCACACCATCACTTCAGATATTTAGTGCTAATAAAGCCCTAAATCAAAGATTTTCCGAAATTTTTCCAGAGGCTTGCAAAGATGATTCTTGTTGGGCAAGTGAGGACACTGCCGGGTTCCTCGAAAAACGAGAAGGATGCTTGGATGAACACTAAGGCAAGTTCGTTGTTTGTGATTGGAAGAAGTACACAATTCGTAATCTAGCTCAAGTTTTTCAAATAGGAGTCAAACTGTATGTCTAAACAATCGTTAGAAAAATTTTTGAATGAAGAATTTCTACACCAAGGAGCGACGCAAGAAAAGCTTAAAGCAACGGATAGTTTTGATAATTTTGTAAACCTGATGGTTAGCTTAGGCAATATAAACTATAGCTTTACTGAGGAAGAAGTGAAAGCTTTTTTACTAGATAAAATTAATGAAAACAAAAAGACAAAACAAGACAAAGCTGATCGCGCTAAAGCAGAGATAGAAGCAATGAACGCCCCACTTGAAGTAAAGATTGAAGCCAAGGAAAAAGCACAAGAAATAGCTGAGCAAGAGAAAAAGCAAATAGATGATAATTGGGCAAAGGGAGTGGCCAATTGGAATTACCAATTTGTTGAATCTGGTATTGGATATCTTACAAAAGGCTCCCTTCCTATTTATCCGTGATTCATTTGTCTAATTCTTCATTTTCTTCCTAACTATTTTATTTTACCCCTAAGAGGATGTTTTGAAAGTCCAAGACAAGTATAATTTGTCATTCTGTAGACGCTTTGCGGCTTACCGCATGACAAAAATTATACTTTCCAAACATCTTCTAAGCAATCAAAGTAAATTTCCATACTCGTCTTTAATAGAAAACTAAAGATGTTCAGAGCATAGAATTCTGCTGTAAACTCTGTAGTTTAGTTTTTCTATCAAACAAATTTCCAGCTTTTTTGTATATTAAACTTTTCTAAAATTGATTAATGAATGTTTCACTAGAAGATTATTTAAAGATCGTTACTCCCCATCTTGATCCTGAGCTAGTCAGTTCCCAAGCCTTAGCTCAAATTCAAGCCTTGGCTCAACGCTTACCCATCTCTTCGGCTAATTTATTAGAATGCCGTCTGAATGGCAACGAACCTGACGTTGACTTCCATGCCAGTTTTACTCACTTCCCCCCTGAACTCTCAGACCGTTTTCTGCCGAACCTTGCATGGCAAGCTTGCCAGACTTTTGCCCAGAAGTGGATGGACTCGGCTTCTAGTTTGCATCAATCGATTAACAATCTAATTCTCGAATTCGACCTACCCGAACAACCTACAGATCAACAATTTATAGAGGCGATTAGTCCCTCGCCTTACATCATGTTCAAGCCAGAAACAACGATTAATCTGCAAGAGCTGATTGAACATAGTCTTAGGTTGTTTCAGTATCCGCTCAACTCACAACTTACAGCAAAACTCAAGCATTGCCTTAGCTCTTTGCCTGATGGTGCAAAGCTGGCAAACATCGGGGTTTGGCTAGCCCGTCCAAACCAAGGATTGCGGCTAACTATCAAAGAAATTCTGTTTGAGCAATTACCAATTTACCTGGAGCAAATTGGTTGGGAAGATCCAACCCATGCATTAGCGCTTTACAGCTCAACCCTCTCTCCCTTCGTAGATACTCTCGCTTTAGCCATTGATATTGATCAAACAGTTCATCCCAGAATCGGACTGGAATGCTTTGTCACCAAACAATTCCATGATCAGTCACGCTGGCAACAATTTATTGATCATTTGGTTCACGCAGACTTGTGTACTCCAGGAAAGCGGAATGCCCTCCTCGACTGGAGTGGTTTCACCCAGCGGTCAGACTGCCCAGAACTATGGCCTGCTAACCTAACCTACGGAGATATCTTGATGGGATCGAATGCCGTCAGCTTCTTTTGGAGAAGAATCAACCATATCAAAATTGTTTACCAACCCGGTCAACCCCTATCAGCTAAAGCCTATCTTGCTTTTGGTCACAGTTGGATGAGTGCTGACAATGTAGTCTTTCAAGAGAAGCCATCCAGACCAAGTGTTGCGTGCTGAGTGCTGGGTAATTCATCCTGTAAGTAAGTAGGCACAAATAAACCTAACTATGTAACAAAATATATCGCTGGCGCGAACAATGAGGTTGTGTCGCCAAAAGAGGAGTAAACTGAAAATTTGCTCCTGCTGATCACTAACCCCCAACTGCCTCCAGCCAAACCTGTAAATCAGCCATACTAGTAAAATCAAGCAACGCTTCACCAAGATTTTCTAATTGTTCTAGGGACAGAGTATCGATGCGATCGCGCACATCTTGAGGTAAGTCTCCCACCCGTCGAGTTAGTTGACGAAGAATGAGCGATCGTTCTCCCTGTTCTCGTCCTTCCTCTCTCCCCTCTTCCTTTATTTCTCTGTAAACTCGTGTTTCTTTGAGTGTAATCCCTAACATCAATTCTACCTCCGTTCGACTTAATTGCTCAAATTTGTACACCATGATTGTGATCGCTAGCTCCATTATGGCGCGACTTACGGTTTCGGATTGTTCAAAAGAAGAACGCTCAAGTAAATACCTTGCTTCTTGTGGTGCAAGTTCTTCTTCTACCGTAGTTAATACCATTAACGCCACCCATACAGGTAAAGAGCGAATATCCCCCAACTCATCTAAATAAACCCGATGTACTTGTCCACCGTTGAGAAATGAGCGATGAGGATAAATATCACTTTGCTCAATGCTGCGTGATGGATAAATTATTACTATTTGCCAATCACTAAACCTGTCACGGTTGCGGTAGAAATATAGCCAAGATTCCGCAAATACACGTTCATAGAGTCTTTGGTCTTTTTGGAATTGCACCTGCCTCATGCTTCGGCACGCTTCGCTAACACAGAAATATACAGTACCCGGACTTGTATTTTCTGGCGGCAGAAATACTCCATCAATCTCAAATTTAGGTTCTTTGACAGCTACCGAGTCAAATTTGTATTCACCTGCATTTATTGGAGGATTTGTCAATAGTTCAAATAGCAAAGTTGGCGATTGTTGGAATAGTTTGTAAAAAATTGAATCACGCCGCATGAAGTATAACAGTGAAACGTTAACCCTATGAAATATCTAACCACGTTTCTCCTGATATTCCTCAGTAGGGATTTGTTTTTATTGTGTTGATTGTGGAAGAAGCTCCTATACTTGAGTTCGGCTACATAAGCGATCGCTCAAATAATTCGTAACTTTTGGCGATGTCTAACAACAAGGTTTTTTGTAGGGTGGGCATTGCTCACCAATATTTCAAATGTCTATTACATAATATAAGCAATGCCCACCCTATGATTTGTGGTTTCATCTGCTTGTATTCTTCTACACCCTTACACTCGTTTCCAGGTCTAAGCAGGAAATGCACTTGGGGCGGTTCTGCCGCAAGTATCGGAGGCAGAGCCTCCCAATGGGCATTCCCAGTCGGAGACTGGGAACGAGGTAAGACGAGGTAATGAGCTTAACAACAATATTAAATATAAATACGGGATTGAAAACACCAATTATTTATATTAAATATTTGCCTGCTGTCTTTGATACAATGACCAGTACAAACCTTTTTGTCGCAACAGATCCAAATGGTTTCCGCGTTCGGCGAGAACGCCCTTCTCCAGTACCAAAATTAAATCAGCACGCTTGAGGGGGGCAAAACGGTGGGCGATGAGAAACACGGTGCGGTTAGCGGAAACTTTTTGTAAGTTTTCCAGGACTTGCTGTTCAGTTTCACTATCTAAAGCACTGGTTGCTTCGTCCAAAATTAAAATCGGCGCTGACGAGAGAAATAATCGTGCTAAAGCTATGCGTTGACGTTGTCCGCCAGATAAAGCTGTACCCCGTTCTCCGACATTTGTTTCGTAGCCGTGGGGTAATTCACTGATAAAGTCATGAGCAACAGCATATCTTGCAGCTTCTACGACTTGTTCTGAAGTGATGTCGGGATTACCGAGAGTTATATTGTCTAAGATAGAACCGTTGAATAAAAAGTCTTCTTGCAGAACAACACCAATTTGTTGGCGCAGCGAAGCTAAATCAGCGCTTTTAATATCAAAACCATCAATGAGGATGCGTCCTGATTCAATTTGATAAAGGCGTTGCAACACTTTAGAAAGAGTACTTTTCCCAGAACCACTGCGTCCAACAACACCAACAAACTGTCCTGGTTCTACAGAAAACGAGATTCCTCTCAAGACGGGTTCAGCGCTTTGTCGGTAGTGGAAGAAAACTTGCTCAAAGTTAACTTGACCTTTGAGGGATGGTAACACTAAACCAGTGCCTGGTTCCGCTTCTGGGGCTACGTTAAGAATATCACCAATCCGGTCAACAGAAAGCAGCACTTGTTGGAAGGTTTGCCAAAGCTGCACCAGGCGTAAAAGTGGTGCTGTGACTCTACCAGAAAGCATTTGAAATGCGACTAGTTGACCGACTGTTAATTTATGATCAATAACAAGCTTGGCTCCAAACCAAAGAATAAGCAAGTTGGAAAAATTGGTGAGGAAGTCACCAATGTTACTACTAATGTTAGAGGTGGTAGAAGCTTTGAAACCTGTGCGGACGAAGCGAGCAAATAAACCTTCCCAGCGATCGCGTGCTGCTGGTTCTGCTGCGTGTGCTTTAACTGAGTGAATTCCTGTAATTGTTTCGACAAGAAATGATTGACTATCAGCACTGCGGTTAAAGGTTTCGTTTAGCCAGTTGCGGAGAATTGGCGTTGCAACCACTGTTAAAGTGGCAAACAAGGGCAGAACTGCTAACGCCACAAATGTCAGGGGGATATTGTAGTAAAACATTAACCCCAAATACACGACAGCAAAGATGCTATCCAAAACTACAGTTAACGCTGTACCTGTGAGAAACTGGCGGATTTGTTCGAGTTCTTGAACTCGTGCAACTGTATCTCCTACCCGCCGAGACTCAAAATAAGCCAAGGGTAACCGCATCAGGTGGCGAAACAGCTGTGCTGATAAACTTAAATCTAGGCGACGGGCGGTATGGGTAAAAATGAACAGTCGCAGGATACCAAGAACTGCCTCGAATATAGAGGTTAGCAGGAGTGCGATCGCCATAACATCAAGAGTTGGCAAACTCTCCTGCACCATCACCTTATCAATAACAACTTGAGTAATCAGTGGTGTTGCTAACCCCAAAAGCTGCAATGTGAAAGACGCCAGCAGCACCTCTGCCAGTAATCCTCGGTACTGCCAAACTGCTGGAGTGAACCAATTGAGGTTAAATTTTTCTTGCTTGTTGATGACTTCTACTTGCCATAACTGCCCATCCCAAGTCTCTTCAACCACTGAGCGTAGTAAGCTTTCACAAGTGTGATTGGGATTTAAGGGATTTGCGACAATCAGGCGATCGCCCTTGAGGGCATACGCGACTATCCAACCTTCCTCTGTTTTTTCTGATGTTTTCCACCGTAACAAAGCTGGAAATGATAACTGTTGTAACTCACTCCAACTGACTTGCAGCCGTCGCAGCACAAAACCTAACTTTTCTGCTGCTTCTACAAGATGTTTTGCTTGTTGTCCTCGCAGTTGACGTTGTACCCATTCGAGTTGTACAGGATTGTCTAGCTGTTGCGCCACCATTGTTAAACACGCAGCACCTGTGTTCCAGCTAGAGACGAAGGGGTATGTTGATGATTGTGTGGACGAGGGGGAGACTTGGGGAGGAGAGTGAGGGGGTGAGTTAGATGAGGCAGAGACTTCTAATTTGGAATTTGGAATTTGGAGAGAAGTTGGAACGGAGGTTTCCTCCGTTCGCGCAGCGTCTTTGGAGGAGACTCCAATCTTCGGTGATTTTGAATTGATTTGTTCTTTTGTCCCCGCGTCTTCTTGATTTCCTAACCAAAACCCTTCAATTTGTGGCGTTGAAAGTTCTGCCCATACTGCTGTCGTCCAGCGTAGTACGACGACTTCTTTACTAGCAGCAACAGCCTTACACTCTACAGAAAAGTTGTTTAAGTCGCCGAACCAATCTCCTGGTTGTAGTACTGTCAAAGTCTTACCGACGCTTCCGTCCCGTAGGCGAATGTTTCCAGAAATAATCAAGAATTGGAAACCTCCTGCTTCTTGTGGCCAGATTTTTTCTCCCAATTTGTAGCGAAGAGTTTCTGACACCTTTTGCAGTCGGTTTTGTTGTTCAGCTGTTAGCCAGCACAGTGGTGGTTGATCCCAAGATAAAGATGCTAGCACGCTATTTTCTGAAGATTCGTCACCTAAAAGTTTTAATTCACCTGCAATTTTACCGTTAGTTTTTGAATTTTCTCTGCTAGCCATTTCTCAAACAACTCATTTTGTAGTGCTTGCCTTAGTTGAGTATCTTCTAACGACGCGCTTAGAAATTGTTCCACACGAAACAATCCATAGCGTCCTTCCAGTTCTATTGGTCCTATTAATTGTCCGGGACTGGCAATATCAATACATGCCCTGAGTTTATCTGGCATTGTTCCCCGACTTACAGGTCCCATCATACCGTTCACAATTTTTTCATCTGAGAGTGAATATTCTCTAGCAAGTTGCTCAAAGTTTGCTCCTTCTTCGATTTGGGTTTGTAGTTCTTCCGCCAACTCCTGAGTCTCAACAACAATTCGCGAAACTACCACCCTATCTAAATAAATTTTACGTTCAATGTAGTATTCTTGTAGCTTGGATTCTGTGACGCTCGCTTTCAGTTTTTCTACCTTAAAACCATAAGCAACTGATGAGTGAAAGGTATCATAATTTGTCCCATTACTTTGTAGCCATTCTTGAAATTTCTGAGGTTCTGTCAATTTATTTTTTAGTCGGAAGTCAATTATAGTCTGTTCTGTCAAAGCAGAACTAATGAGTATATCTTCTCGTTTTTGTAGTTCTTGTTCGATTATGTACTGACGAAGAATGTCTCCAATAAATTGCCCCAATTTTCCCGATGATTGCAAATATTTTACTGCTTGTACATAGGAAATCGGTTTTTCATCTACAGTTAAAAATGATAAAAATTCCATGAAGTTAAATAAATAATGAATAGAAAAAACGACAAAAAAACAACATACAACTTTTTTTTAAACAAAATTGCATTTGAATTGACAATTTTATATAAAAAATAGTGTTGCAATTATAACTAGTTTTCACCCCAAGTGATAATTCACCAGGAGATTGCTAAAAAATACTCAAGATTTTTATAAAAATGTTAGGCAATGAAATGTGCCCATATCCAGGCAATAAAAATTGCTGTACTTGCGCCTATCAATGTGTTGAAAATATTCACCACTTCATTGGTAAGCCAATTAAAGCGAGATTGGAGTGTTGCACCAATCACACTTTCTAAATTCGTAGCTACAAACGCTGCTACAACACACCAAAAAACACCGAATAAATCTATCAAACCGACTCCCCAACCGAGTAGTGCTTGGGCGAGTGAGGCGATCGCACCAGCTAAAGTTCCCTCCAAACTAACCGCGCCTTCGGTTCCCCGTGCCACTGGTTGTAGGGTGGTAATCAGAAAAGTGCTTTTACCATAAGCCTTACCCACTTCGCTTGCACAGGTGTCAGAAAGCTTTGTACAAAAACTCGCCACATAACCCAGCAACAATAGGTTAGCTAAGGTGGGATGTAAGTTTTGAGGTGTAGGAAAAATTCCCGAACTTGTCGCCCATACTCCTAACGCACACAAAGCCGCAGTTAAAGCAGAACCCCAGACATTTTCTGGACCTCTTGCACCAGAACGTTTTTCTGCAATACCTTGTGCTTCCTTCTGCGCCATACCTACGCGCGTAATCAAAGAACCAACAAGAAAGTAAAACATCACGAGTACATATCCCTGCCACCCTAGTGTTGCCCAAATCAGGACACCAAGTAACCAAGCATGAAACACTCCAGATGGAGTGAGCAACTTTTTGGGGGCAATGCAAACCACAAATAGTAGCACGGAGTTCAAGCCGACTCCAACCAGCCAAGGATTTAGAGAGTTTATCGAATCAAACATTGTATCAACTCAGCTTTTTTAGAAGTATTTTGCCAAAGTACCAATAGAATAACTAATTTAGAACAAGTTTGATTACTACCTACAATTTCTTAGTCACATAATATATAATGTGATTTTTTATACGTTTTTAGTCTATATATCAGTTATCTGCTAATTTCCCAAAAGACCATAATCCGCAATACAGAGGAAGACTCAGGAATAAATTTTTCTCAAGATGGTGAATTTTGAGGAAAGGAGACTGACAAAAATCTATTGAGAGAGATTTTCTATTATCTATTTTCTTTAAAGGGAGGAACAGCCCTTTGCCTTTTTCCTCGTTACTTCGCTTCAAAACTACGTGTTTTATATTACAACTGTTTAAAACACAGATTTGATTAATTTTTCAGAGAAAACACTCTTAGAATTTATCAATTCTATGAAGAATCAGTAAAAATTTTCTATTTTTTCAGTAAATGTCTCTCTAAGTATCATTTTTGCCATGAAAAAATACGATATTAGAGTTGATGTAATATATACAGATGGTAAACTGATTAACCTATGTCAACGACTTTTTCTGAAAGCTCTCTAGAGACTGCTAAAAACTTAAATACAAGCATCAATCCTCAAATATTTAGTGATACATTAAATTCCGCTCATAGCAATTTCTACAGCTTCAATCTGAAAGGTCGTAGTAGTTTTAACCTTGAATTAGAAGACTCAAGCGCAAATGCACACGTAGACTTGATTCGAGATTCAAATGGAAATGGTGTTGTAGATGACGGTGAAGTCATAAGTAGTTCTGTTTTCAGTGGCGCGAAGCCTGAATCGATTAACCAAACCTTAGATGCAGGTTTGTATTATGTCAAAATCTCTATCGATGAAGGTTTAGAAACTGATTACAAATTAGCTGTTTCGGCAACGCCCATTGATTATGCTGGAGATTCTTTACAAAATGCACGTCAAATTACTCTTCATTCCAAAGCAAAAAACTACAGTGATTGGGTAGGTATATCAGATACAAATGATTACTACAAATTTGCACTAAAGACCAGGAGTGATTTCAAATTAGGACTTAGTGGTTTGAGTGATGATGCACAGGTGCAACTGCTAGATGGTAATGGCAATACACTTGGAAGCTCCCTTAACGTTGGCATCACAAATCAATCAATAAATCGTACTTTAAACCCAGGAACATACTATGTACGCGTAAACTCGTACGATAATAGTGAAAGTTTCTACAACCTAAGTTTGTCAGCAACCCGTGTATCTAGTAGTGAAACAATACCGACTCCCAGTGATGGAGGCATATTATCCTCCATTTCCAACGGTGCACAACAGCTAGCTACTTCTGTAATTACATCCCTCTTCCCTGATAGCAACACGCAATATGTCAAGGGAACTCTTCGGGCAGATAACTTTACTTATCAGTCTACATACAATCGCACAATATACTCTGGCAATGGCAACGTTGACTATGGTAGTGGAGGGCGAGACTTACTGGATCTATCTGGATTTTCCTCCACACAAGCCACGATGAAGTTAGTCAACTCCACAGGGGGTGTGATGTATAACCCAGGCAATGGTACTCGCTTATTTGATGACATAACATTAAGCAACGGCAAAGAAATTTTGTTTGAGGGCATTGAAGCAATTAAATTTGCAGACAAAACAATCAACTTATCAGTGACGCCTAACGACCCTTTGTTTGGGCAACAATGGAACCTACATATGATGGGTGTTCAAAGTGCGTGGGGTTTGACGACTGGTTCCAACAAAGTACTTATTGGAATTGAAGATACCGGCTTGGCTGCCAATGGTGGTGTTCTTCACCCTGATTTACGTTCCCCCAATGTAATAAGTAATAACTACTTGGATGAAATGAGTAACTCCATTGCCCACGGTACTGAAGTTGAAGGAGTGATTGGGGCGGCGAGCAATAATGGCGTCGGGATGAGTGGTATCAACTGGAATTCTGATATTTTCCATATCGATGTTATGGGTGGTGATCCTGGGGATTACGATTTGGTGAGTGCGACACAAACACTGATTAATCAAGCAAATAGTAAAGGTCAGCGTCTAGTAGTCAATCTCAGCTTGACTGGTGGTAGTTCACCACAATTTGAGCAACTGATTGCTAATAATCAAAATACAGCCTTGTTTGTGGTTGCTGCTGGAAATACTAACGCCAATAGTCTTGATAGTCCTGCCGACTTAGCGAAGATGTATGCCAATGTTGTAGCAGTCGGTGCTTCTTGGGGAGTTAAAGACTGGAATGGCAATGCCACAACACCTGGAACACGGATTTCCTATCAAGGAGGGTGGGGTTCCAATAAAGGAGATGGTCTGACTCTCATGGCACCATCTGAGTACCTCACAACCAATGCTACCAAATCTTCTAATGGTTTTACGTTCGATTATGATCAACGTTTCAATGGCACTTCAGCAGCAGTGCCAAACGTGGTAGGAGTTGCTTCATTGGTGTGGAGTGTGAATTCAAATCTCACTGCTACTCAAATTAAGACGATTCTGTCACAAACAGCTTACGACTTGGGTGCATCTGGCTATGATACAGAGTACGGTTACGGGTTTGTGAATGCCGATGCTGCTGTTAGGAGAGCAATGGCTCTTGCACAGGGTGCGGCGTAATGACTGGAACTAGGGGTGTAGGGGTGTAGGGGTGTAGGGGTGTAGGGGGAAAGAATTAAAGACCAATCATTTGTATCATATCAAATCCGTTTGTATCGGAATTATTTCTCCAGCACTCCGTCTGCGTCCTCTGCGGTTTTTTTTATCATTCAGATGCTACCGGATTTGATATCAGGCATTTGGTGAAATGGCAGTCAGAAGAAAACATGGTCAAAATCTAAGCCAGATCTACTGAAAATTTCCCTAAATTCTCCCTACGCCACTGAGCATCTGCTTTGCGATTTGTCTGCAACTCTAAAACCCGAATTCCCTTGTTGGCCAGTGGGTTTAATCTTGACAGTAACTGTTTCCAAGAAGTTATCAATTCGTGCTCAACACCATAAGTAGTACAGAGTTGAGCAAAATCAATATCTTGCGGAGTTGCAAAAAATTCTTCAAATGGTGGCTCAAATTTGGAAATAGATAACATTTCAAAAATTCCACCACCATTATTGTTAATTAATACAATGGTGAGATGTCCAACAAATTTATTTCTGATTAAAAAACCATTTGTGTCATGCAATAAAGCTAAATCACCTGTCAACATGACACTACTTTGTTGGCGATGGGCAATTCCCAAAGCTGTGGACAATGTGCCATCAATGCCATTCGCACCTCTGTTGAAAAAAGGTTGCACTTGTGAGTAAGTCGGTTTCCAAAAGAATTCGACATCCCGCACTGGCATACTGTTAGCAATAAAAATAGGTGTTTTTGGTGGTAATGTCTGAGAAAGCAACCAAGCTGCTTTGCCTTCAAATAACTCGTCTATTGTTGTCAAAGTTTGGTCAACACTCTCTCTGACTTTTGCTTCTGCTATACACCATAGTTGGAGATACTCAGAAGAAGATGAGGGAGAAGAGGGAGTGTGGGAGTGTGGGAGTGAGGGAAAAGAGTTATTGAGCATTAACTCTTCCCTCCCTCCTTCCTTCCTTCTCTCCCTCACTGCTTTTTCCTCTGCTCCCCTGTTCCCTTGCTCAAGTGTTTCCCATCTGTTTAATTCTTCTATACTTATGCGTAGATGAGTTGTCTTACCATGAAGAGGATCGAGGTTTTGGTCGCTCTTGTCAATAATCCAGCGTTGTGCTTGGGTAGAAGTTAACCAGTTACGTAAATCTTTACTGGTGGGTATTTCACCAATTTGAATCACCACTTCTGGTGCGAGCTGTTTTGCGAATTCCTGATTCCGCAAAATCAGGTCATAAGTGGAAATAATATAAGGATTTTCGTCAACATAGTTTCTGACTGGAGAGAGTCCCTCTGCCAAAACTGGAAATTTTAAGGTTTTGGAGAGTTGGGCGATCGCACGACAATACTCCTGAGGTTTTTGCGGTTGGGCAACACCAGCGATGATAATTCCTCGTTGAGTTTTTAACCACTGTTGGAAAGGAAGATTTACAGAAGTGGGAAGATAAAAAGATGGAGAGATGGCTGTGACTTGAGAGAAAAAGTCTTCTGTGTCAAATTCGGACTGTAACAATTGTAAAGATGTTGCGTGCAAGATCTCTACATCGGGCATAGGTGCAAGGGGGTCGCGAAAGGGAAAATTGAGGTGCACAGGTCCGGGTACAGGAGTTTGTGAACGTTCCCACGCATGAATCATCGTTTGCCGCAGATAAGCAAGCATTCCCATATCCACAGAGGGAATAGCTAGCTCTGTCTGCCAGTTTGGGTAATTGCCGTATAATTTCAGCTGATTTATAGTTTGACCAGAATGGCAATCTCGTAACTCAGGTGGTCTATCTGTGGTAAACAGCAATAAAGGTACATGACTTTCTTTTGCTTCAATCACCGCCGGGTAAAAATTCGCTCCTGCTGTCCCAGAGGTACAAATAACGACTGTGGGGCGTCCGGTTGCTTTTGCTTGACCGAGGGCAAAAAAAGCTGCAGATCGTTCATCAAGAATAGAAATTGCCTCAATATCAGGTGATTGTTGGGCAAAGGCGACTGCTAGAGGTGTGGAACGGGAACCCGGACAGATCACAACACAAGTTAATCCTAGGCGCTTTAATGTCTGGGCAGCAATCGACGACCATACTGTATTAATGTTTCTAAAATCAATTACCATCAACCTTGAAAGTCCAAAAGTCCTGAGTTTTTAGTTCAAACAGATATGTCAACAAGAACGTCACGAACTAGGGGTGTAAGGGGGTGAGGGTGTAGGGGAGGACAGTGCCGTGGGCGGGTTTCCCGACTTGAGGCACCTGTCCGTTGAGCCAGTACTGATAGCGTAGCGTGGCACGAAGTGCCATAAGAGGGTTTCCCTCCTGAAGTACTGGCTCCCCTACACCCTTAGCTTTGGTCATTTTAAACTGATTGTCTGGTGAGTTATTTCATCATCCTAATTTTCTGGTATATTTCAACCAACCTTCCTATCGTAGATGAATCAGGAAAGCCAATAAGCTGTTGAATACTAAAATTACTCACTTAGGACTATTTTTTATGGACTGCATTCATTTGACGGGAATTCGCTCCTATGGCTACACTGGGTACCTGCAAGAGGAACAGGTGTTAGGACAATGGTTTGAGGTAGATGTCAGATTATGGGTAGATCTTTCACAAGCTGCTGAAACTGACGCGATAGAAAATACTATCGATTACCGTAAGACTATTAGCTTGGTGCAAAATCTGGTCAAGACATCAAAGTTTCTTCTGATAGAACGTCTAGCAGGCGCTATTGCAGATTCTATTTTGGCATCAAGCGATCGCGTGGTACAAGTTCAAGTTATTTTGAAAAAACCTGCAGCACCCATTCCAGACTTTGGCGGTACAATTAGCATTGAATTAACTAGAACTAAATCAAATTCATAGCTGAGACTTTCTCTCAAGAATACCTTACACTGGATTTTTACTTTCCGTATTTGCCAGTACAAAAGTAACTCTTGTTAATTTCCTTGACACTCTCCCTGATCAACTTCGCGGTATGCTGAGGGATTCCCAAAGTTACCCTTGAAAACTCCTGCTTTTAGAACTATTAACTAGACTATAGCAGTCCTATTTCATTTGTGAAAAATAAAGTACATTTGTACATCCTTCTTTCGTGTTCCCTGCCTCAACGAGTAATTTCACAACTCCTGCACGGATTGCTATAGGAGCAAAACGTAGTATTTGTAGTAATCAGTTGAGGAGTGGTGGAATTATTCTTATCTTGGCATTTTGGCAGTTACCTTTAGATATAGCTGCTATACATAGTATTACTCCAAATACACATCTATTAATTTTATCTTAAATACGTCAATAAATAACTTGATATTAAATGTGCAAAAGAATGCGATTAGCTTTTTTCTCCATAAATAATTTTATTTGAACAAGATTTGAGTTTCTAAATAAGGAGTTACTAAGCATATCAGAAAAAAATTAAGTTTTTGAAGGTTATCCTCAAAACTTGAAGATTATAGTGTGTTGTTTAACAGTAATACCACTTAGAAAAAATTTAAAAAATATGGTATAAAACATAATTATAGGATTTGATAAAATTTAGAAAAACCATAGAATTATTAGCACTCTATGCAGTAGGTATATAAAAGAACGTCTGGTGGAGGAGATACAGATTCACCCAACAAGAGAACCATTCACCAGCAAAGCTTGAACAGCGACTTGTGAACAAACAGAGAAGCAACCCTTTGGCAATACTAGAGATCCGCCGCGTTTATTTACTAGTTAATGTTCAAATTTGTTTGTTCATGACAACGGCGCGATCGCCCTAAACGAAAGGTCAATTTGTCTGATTGAAATGTATAAAATCGCCAAGTTTTTTGCTATTTTTTTATTACGTAGAATAAATATAGTAATCTTTATACTCATTGTTTACTCGGACTTTTAAGACTCAGTACAAAGATGAGTTAGATACTTTTTTTACTTTCTTGTCAGCATAATCATGATTGACAAAAGCGATGTTGTTTGGAAGAATAACATACTTTGAAAGATTTATTATGATAGAATAACTTTCTTTCAATTGAGTTACTATAGCAAAAAATCTAACTTTAGCTAGAGGAATATTTGATATGTCTCGTCTGAAAATCTTAGTTATCGAAGATGAAAAAAAAAAGGCATTAGATATTAAGAATATATTGCAAAGGTTAGGTCACTTTGTTTACGAAATAACTGAATTTGGAGAGGATGCAATCAAAAAAATGGAAGAAATTAATCCAAGTTTAGTATTATTTAATATTCTTTTAGATTCAAAGAATAATAGCGTTCAATTCGCTGATGTTATTATGAAGGATTTTCAAGTGCCAGTTTTATATTTAACCGAAAGATATTCCATAACAAAAAAAATAGAAAAAAAACTAAAAGAACCTTTTAACTACATTACTGAACCAGTCGCTGAACAAGACCTACATATTGCTATAGAAATGGCTGTTTACAAGCATCAAACGAAAAAAAAAGTGCAAGCACAACAGCAAAAGTTTATGGCAATTCTTAAAAGCATGGGTTGTGCAGTGATGATCACAGATATTTGTGGTTGTATTCATCTGATGAATCCAATAGCAGAAGAACTGACAGGATGGAAACAAGAAGAAGCCGTTACTAAAAATTTAGCAGAAATATTAAGTTTAGTTGACAAAGATACAGGAGTTTTGACCAAAAATTTAGCTACACAAGTCATACAGACGGGTGTCGTTTTGAATTTACCAGAAACTTTAACATTAATTGCTAAAGATCATACCGAAATCCAAATTGGGGGAAATATTGCACCCATCCGCGATGATGATGGTAGTCTTATTGGTGCAGTTGTCGTTTTTCAAGACATAACTCAACGCAAACAAACAGAAGCACAACTTGTACGGAATGCTTTCTATGATCCGCTAACAGGACTACCTAATAGAGTTTTATTTTTGGAGAGACTAAGCCAAGTGTTTGAGCGTCGAAAAAGACGGAACAACGACAGCTATGCTGTCTTGTTTTTAGATGTGGATGGCTTTAAAGGAATCAACGATAGTTTTGGGCATAGTGCGGGTGATAATTTCTTGATAGAGATTGCTCGACGTTTAGAATCATGCTTACGCAGTGCCGATACAGTAGCGCGATTTGGTGGTGATGAGTTTGCGATTCTCATCGAAGATATGAAAGATATCTCTGATACGATAAATGTTGCTCAGCGTATTCAAGAAACCTTAAAATTACCAGTTTACATACAAGAAGAGAAAATATTAATTTCAGCTAGCATTGGTATTGCTCTAAGCAGTTCTCATTATGAACAGCCAGAAAACTTGCTGCGGGATGCTGATATAGCAATGTATAATGCAAAGCAACAGGGAAAAGCTCGTTATGTTATATTTAATTATCATAAATTATACCAGATGAATAGACCTGTCAAACAATAGTTAGTACAAATATGTGACCGACAGTACCTATGTATAAACAGAAGAAATCAGTCTTAGTTTTTATAAAAGTAGAGATATGGTCTAAGATTTATCGTTAATAGTGAAAAGAAACAATATACAGTTAGTCACGTATTTGATTTATAGGAATCCGGTTTGATTGGGTGAATTACAAAGTAGAGACGCTTAACGCTTAAGAAGCAATAAAAGTGTACCTAGCTTTGTCAAAAATCAAATACGAGTCCCATATAGTGTTTAGCAATTCTAGGCTAGTCATACTAACGCTCAAATTCTGAATTTGACTAATACCAATTCTGGAGTCAACTTGCAGTTCATACTTACTCTTTCACTCAGGCGCGTGCTTGGCACACCAGTCGTCAAGGGCGGGGATAAAACAAGCAGGGGCAAGGGGGGAAGAGTTATTGAACAATACTCTTTTCACCCCTGTGCTTCTTATCTCCCCTGCACTCCTGCATAGTTAGGTCATAGCCCCAAATAAAAATAAGTTACCTTATGGAAAAAACAGAGAAACAGAAAATGCTGGCAGGCGAATTGTATCTTGCTTCCGACTTAGAATTGATTGCTGGAAGAAACTTCGCACTTCGTCTATTGAGAAAGTATAACTCTACAACCGAAGAACAACTGGAGGAGCGATCGCAAATCTTACAGGAATTATTTGGTCGAGTTGGACAAAATATTAATATTATGCCACCATTTCAGTGTGATTATGGTAAAAATATTTATGCAGGTGATAGATTCTATATGAATTTTGGCTGTGTGATTCTAGACTGTAATACAGTTCATATTGGGGACAACGTGTTGTGTGCTCCCTATGTTCAAATTTACACGGCATATCACCCAACAGACCCAGATAATCGTCTTTCTGCTAAAGAACTGGCTGCGCCAATTAGAATCGGTAATAATGTCTGGATTGGTGGCGGTGCTATTATTTGTCCTGGTGTGACAATTGGCGACAATACTACTATTGGTGCTGGTAGTGTTGTTGTCAAAGATATACCTGCAAATGTTGTTGCTGCTGGCAATCCCTGTAGAGTCATTCGACATTTGTAATCTCTGAAATAACAGTTGTTTCTAACTGCGCTATCAGATATTATCACAACTAATATGTATAAGTGTATTTAGAGAAGGAGTAGTTTCTTTGGTTACCATCAAAGCTTTGTCAGTGACTGCTGGTGCAGCATTGATATTCTGCGGTACAGCGAAAGTAGCAGCGGCTGCAACTTTTAATGATGCACCTCTATTTAATGATGCGGCTCGCTACAGTACGACAATCTCCGCTAATAATGACATAGCTGATATATACTATCCCAACCCATCGAACCTGAAAACTGGCAACTACTCCTTTCCTGTTGCACTGTTATTGCAAGGTGCAAATGTCGATAAATCAGATTACTCAGAATATGCCAGTACAGTAGCTCGCTACGGATTTGTAGTGGTTGTACCCAATCACCCAAGATCTCTTCCCCAGTACGGATTCACGGGACTGCTACCAGAAACTTCACAAATCGATGCTGTTCTTGTACAGATGAAAACAGAAAATTCTAATTCTGCTTCACCTGTTGCTGGTATTGTTAATACACAAAAACTAGGCTTACTCGGTCACTCCGCTGGAGGTGCAGTCGGGTTATCTGCCGTTGCAAATCTCTGCCTTTCCCCTATTCAATGTGAAGGTTCCTTCAACCGACCAAATGAACTTCTAGCAGGAGCGTTTTTTGGTGCAAACCTCCGTGATCAAAATGGAGTGTTTTTTCCTATTAATAATTCAGGAATTCCTGTTGCCTTATTGGAGGGAACTCGTGATAGCAGAGCTCTTCCAATTAACGCTGAAAAAACTTACGAGCAGATCCAGAACCCCCCTAAAGCGTTGATTAGTATTTTGGGTGCTAACCACTATGGGATCACCAATACTAATAACCCTACTGGTCCAATACCAGATCCTAACATACCAACTATCCCTCAAGATGTAGCAGTGGAAACTGTTGCCCGTTGGAGTGGATTCTTTTTGCGTGCCAGTATTCTTGATGACAAAACTGCTTTTGATTATGTGTATTCCACAGGTGATGCTCTAGATCCAAACGTGAGCGTGATTAGTCAAGTGAAACCTGTTCCTGAACCATCTTATACATGGGGTTTGGTGATACTAAGTGCTAGTAGTGCTGTGTTGGGACTAAAGAAACTCAAACCACATAGGGACGCAAGACAATGGAAATAGCAGTATCATTAAGCAACAAATATTTTATTGACATTTTCATTAACAGCAGACAACATAGCCAGCGTTGCAGCCGCTCCTAACACCTGCTAATCACTGACTTCTAAATACTTCTGCACCGATTGTATGGGCATTCTAATTCTGGATTGATAGTAAGTCGTGCTCAAGCACTGGGGTTTATCCGTACCCAGTGCTTTTTTGTTCTTTCTTTAATTTCATTTATACTGTGCTGGGCATTCTAATTCTGAGTAAGAGTTGTTGCCTTCAAGCACTGGAGTATCCTAATTCTCCAGTGTTTTTTTTATTTATGTGGGTTTTCATAAATTGAGTTGACCCCTGAACGCGAGATAATATTAGGACTTACGCACGAGTTACGAAAGAACAAGACTGTGAGATTGCTTCCTAACGTCGCAACGGGTGCAACTACGTTTCCCTTGCGTAAGTCCTGAATATAGTGCAGCACCACTTTGTCAAATTATGAGCATTATCGTCTTTGGCAGTATCAACATAGATCTGGTTGCAACAGTACCCCGCTTACTAGTTGCAGGTGAAACGCTGCTGGGACACGATTTTTTCAAAGTACCAGGCGGTAAAGGTGCCAATCAAGGAGTCGCATCAGCACGACTAGGAATTCCTACTCACATAGTAGGACGGATAGGTGCAGACAGTTTTGGTACAGAACTTGTCAACAGTCTCCAAGCATCGGGTGTCCAAACAAATAATGTGTTTGTAGATGAAACTGTGAGTTCTGGTGTTGCCATGATCACTGTAGATGTCAAGGGTGAAAATCAAATTATTGTCATTCCTGGTGCTAATGGGCGCGTTAATCAGGAAGATGTGGAAAGATTATCACATTTATTACCAAGAGTTAAGGCTTTACTTTTACAATTAGAAATTCCTATGCCTGCGGTTGTCTGGGCTGCCAAAGCTGGACGAAAAGCTGGAGTGACAGTTATTCTCGACCCAGCACCAGCGCAGAAGGATATACCAGATGAACTTTACTCCTTGGTAGACATTATCACACCAAATGAGGTGGAAGCAGGAGGACTGGTAGGTTTTTCTGTGGATGGAGAAGAGTCGGCAATTAAGGCAGGGAAAGTTTTACAGGAACGAGGTGTGAAAAATGTCATTGTGAAACTCGGTGCCAAAGGCGTTGTTTGTTCCACTCCAGAAGACACCTTTTTTATACCTGCGTTTCCAGTTCATACGGTTGACACAACTGCTGCGGGAGATGCCTTTAATGGCGGTTTGGCTGCGGCGCTTTGTGAGGGACTTTCTTTGCGTCAAGCGGTGGTTTGGGGTGCAGCCGCTGGTGCTTTGGCTGCAACCAAACTAGGGGCGCAACCTTCGCTTGCAGATAGGATGACGTTTGATGCGTTTCTCAAAGAAAGAGGAGTGGTTAGTAGAACAATTAACCACTAACAATTACTTACCAATATCCTCGTTCCATAACTCAGGTTTCTCTTCAATAAATTCGCTCATCATTTGTTCGCACTCATCAAGATTGAGGTCAATCACTTCCACACCGTGGGATACCATAAATTCTTTAGCGCCTGGAAAAGTTTTTGATTCTCCAGCTATGACTTTTTTAATGCCAAATTGTACAACCGCCCCAGCGCACAGATAACATGGCATTAAGGTTGAATAGAGTGTTGTACCCCTATAACTGCCGATTCTACCAGCATTGCGAAGGCAATCGATTTCGGCGTGGGTGACTGGATCGCCATCTTGCACACGTTTGTTGTGTCCTTTGCCGAGAATCTTGTCATCCTTGACGAGAATGGAACCGATGGGAATTCCGCCTTCTTGTCTGCCTTGTTTTGCTTGTGCGATCGCAGCTTCCATAAACTCATCCATTTTTTCATTCATTTTTTTATTCTCCATGTCTAAACAACTTGTCTTGATGGATCACGATGGTGGTGTAGATGATTATCTAGCAACTATGCTGCTGATGACTATGGATCACATACAGCCACTAGGTATTGTTGTCACTCCAGCAGATTGCTATGCCGAACCAGCCGTAAGCGCTACACGTAAAATTCTAGACTTAATGGGGTGTTCTGATATCAGAGTTGCCCAAAGTACTGTACGCGGTATTAATCCTTTTCCTCGACTGTATCGCCGTGATTCGTTTGTTGTTGACCATTTTCCCATTCTCAATCAAAGTGAAACAATTCGCACACCACTGCTTGCAGAACCTGGTCAAGATTTTATGATAAAGGTGTTACAAGAGGCACCAGAACCTGTTACGTTAATGGTTACTGGTCCGTTAACAACAGTAGCAACTGCACTCGACAAAGCACCAGAGATTGAAGAGAAAATTCAAAGAATTGTTTGGATGGGTGGTGCTTTGAATGTTGGTGGTAATGTGGAAAAAAATTGGGAACCAGGACAAGATGGTTCCGCAGAATGGAATGTGTATTGGGACCCAATTTCTGCTGCACGAGTGTGGCAAACCCAAATTGAAATTATCATGTGTCCTTTGGATTTGACTAACACTGTACCTGTAACATCAGAAATTGTTTACAAAATGGGAAAACAACGCCACCATCCCATATCTGATTTAGCGGGACAATGTTATGCACTGGTTATTCCGCAAGACTATTATTTCTGGGATGTACTGGCGACGGCTTATCTTGCTCATCCAGAATTCTATGAATTGCGAGAGTGGGAAACAGAAATTATCACCACAGGTTTGAGTCAAGGACGTACCAAAATAGTGCCAGGAGGGCGTAAGATTTTTGCTATGGATAAGGTAGATAAAGAAGCTTTTTACGCTTATATCTTGCAGCAGTGGGCACGTTGAATTTTTAACCACTTACCCAGTCCAAAAGATAGGAGATAGGAGATACGAAATGAGTCATCTAATTGGCGTAACACTCCGTAATCGATACAAAATATTCCAATGTCTGGGGGGTGGGGGTTTTGGCGATACTTACTTGGCTCGTGATTTAGATTTACCAGGACAACCTCAGTGTGTTGTCAAACATCTTAAACCAAAAGACTCAAGCCCTGCTGTTTTGGCGATCGCTACCAGGTTATTCGAGACAGAAGCACAAACTCTATATCGGTTAGGCAATGCACACAACCAAATTCCCAAGTTGTTCGCCCACTTTGAAGAAAACGGAGAATTTTACTTAGTTCAGGAATTCGTTGATGGGCATGACTTAACAAAAGAAATTATTTCGGGCAGTTCCAAAAGTGAGCAAGTTGTCTTTAAACTTTTGAAGGACATCTTGGAAGTTTTGGCATTTGTTCATCAACAAAACGTCATCCATCGGGATATTAAGTTACAAAATTTAATGCGACGGCGAAAAGATTGTTACGAAACAATTTTACAACCAGGTGCGCTGATTCGGATTAAAGCACCCCGGCAAATGGGTAAGACTTCACTTTTGACACGTGTTCTTGATCATGGAACACAACATGGTTGTCAAACTGCATACTTGAACTTTCAAGCAGCAGATGCAGAATTTTTCACCAGTCTAGATAAATTCTTGCAGTGGTTTTGTGGCAGCATTGCTCAGGAGTTGAATCTTAAAGATAAGCTAAGTGAATATTGGCAAGGTGTTTTGGGTAGCAAGGATAAGTGTACAAACTACTTTCAAAGATACTTGCTCTCGGAAATTCATAGCCCAATCGTTTTAGGTTTAGATGAAGTGGATCAAGTTTTTCAATATCCGCAAGTCGCATCAGAATTTTTTGGCTTACTAAGAGCTTGGCATGAAACATCTAAGAATAAAGAAACTTGGAAAAAACTACGATTGGTGATTGTGCATTCTAAGGAAGTTTATATTCCTTTGAATATTAATCAATTGAAACTTTAAAGAAAGCGCAACAAAAAGCCGAGCGGCAGATTCTTATTGGCGGTACGATATTAGCGTTATCCTTAACTTGGGCAGTTATCACTTTGACATTTATAGGTTTTGTGATTGTGATCACAGGTGTGAGTGCGATTACAAGTTCTTCGACCACTAGCATAGTTATAGGTTCTGCGATTGTGAGTGTGATTATTAGAATTGTGAATGTGATTATTAGAATTGATTCGACTCCAGTAGCACAGAACGATGTCACAAGTGCAGGATTTAGCCCGGATGGTCAACGCATTGTCACTGGATCTTGGGACAAGACAGCCAAGGTGTGGGATACAAATGGTAACCTGCTTGCTACCCTTCCTGCCCAACGCGAAGCGAACAAACGGCATCAGAGGTGAGTCATAAGTGCAGGATTTAGCCCGGATGGTTAACGCATTGTCACTGCATCACTTGACGGCACAGCCAAGGTGTGTGATACAACTGGTAAGCTGCTTGCTACCCTTCCTGCCCAACGCGAAGCGAACAAAGGGCATCACAAAGAGGTCGTAAGTGCAGGATTTAGCCCGGATGGTCTACGCATTGTCACTGCATCAGCTGACAACACCGCCAAGGTGTGGGATACCAATGGCAAGTTGCTGGCTGAACAAAAAGGACATCAGAACTATGTCACAAGTGCAGGATTTAGCCCGGATGGTCTACGCATTGTCACTGCATCAGCTGACAACACCGCCAAGGTGTGGGATACCAAAGACAAGTTGCTGGCTGATCTCACAGGGCATCAGAAATGGGTCAATAGTGCAGCATTTAGCCCGGATGGTCAACGCATTGTCACCGCATCATCTGACAAGACCGCCAAGGTGTGGGATACCAATGGCAAGTTGCTTGCTGAGCTAAAAGGGCATCAGTCCGAGGTCAGGAGTGCAGCATTTAGCCCGGATGGTCAACGCATTGTCACTGCATCATATGACAACACAGCCAAGGTGTGGCGGGTTAGCGGGTTCGATGATTTGCTGGCGCGGGGTTGCGACTGGCTGCAGGATAATTTTGTCATGCATCCAGAGGCGCGGGAGAGGTTGTGGGTGTGTCGGGCGAAGAAATAGGAGTTGGGAGAAGGGAGCAGGGAGAAGGGGGAAGGGGAAGGGGGAAGGGAGGAGTCACTAAGGGCGTTAAGCTAGCTGCGCCTGGGGCGATCGCGTGGAGCAATCATTTTTGGCGATCGCTTCGCTGCTGCGATCCTTTGCAGATCGCTTAACATTTACCCTTTCGGATATCCCACACACAACCCATCGACGCAGATTTTGCTTCTACAATATATTCAAATGAATGCGAGAAAAATATTTGGTTAACAGCAAATGGAAAATGCCAACATTAAGGAAGAGGCTCGTAAATTAATTGAGAGATTACCAGCAAATTCGACATGGGATGATTTAATGTACCAAATTTACGTTCGACAAGTTGTTGAAGCTGGACTAGCTGATAGCAAAACTGGTAAAGTAATTTCCGTACAAGATGTACGGAAAAAATTTGGACTGCCAGAGTGAAAATTTATTGGACTGAAACAGCTGTAGAAAATCTTTCGGGCATTTATACTTATATCGCTCAAAACTCTCCACAGTATGCGGCTAGAGTGGTTGATACTATAACCAGACGTTCTGAACAAATTGCAAATTTTCCTCTCTCAGGTCGAATTGTACCAGAGCTTGAAACAGAGCAAATTCGAGAAGTTTTTGAAGGTTCATATCGAATTATTTACTACATCAAATCAGAACAAATTGATATTCTTGCTGTCATACATGGTTCGCAACAAATCCTATCTAATCCTATAGATGAGTCAGATGAGTTATGACCAAAGCAGAAGTCTTAGAAGCACTGAAAAAAATGACGACTGAAGAACGTTTGGAAGTCATTGAAATCGCATCAAAGTTAATTCGTCAAGAAATCACTACAAAATCGAAAGTTCCTCTTCAAAAAGAACTGAGTTTAGCTGAAGCTGCCGAAGTCATGCGTTCTTTTTACGAACAAGGAAGTGAGTTAGTGATTTTCGCTGATCGGGATGAGGAAAAGATGGTATGAATTGATGCTGCATTAAAATTGCATTTGGGATTGGATTGAGATATGACTATAAACAAGAGCGATCGCTATTAGTAAAGACGAAAACTACGACAATGTTACTTCCACCAAAATTACAAAACTTGCCCTATAGTCTCCCAATTGAAGGTGCAGTTCGCATCGAATTAGTTGAGGGAATTCTTATCTTTCGAGCTTCTAGTACTGTACAAAATCGTATTGAAGAACTCTTGACAAAACAACAAAGTTCTCCACTGACTTCGGAAGAAGAACACCAACTCGACTTTTACGAAGAAATTGACAATTACTTAAGTTTTATTAATCGGACTGTTCGTAATGCTTTCTTGACACAGGCGATTAGCTGGTGTTTAGTGGATGAAAATAACCCTCAAAATCAATCTAGAAAATTTAGCCCCAAGGAAATCGCCGCAACAGTTCCAGAAACAGAAATTTCACCTTGAAGGATTTTTTCTCTAACTGATTCTACTGGAATCAGAACAACTTCTATTTCTTCTGTAATATCTAACTTTTGTTCTCCGGACTTAATCACATTTTCTGCTAAGAATAAATGTATTTTATTTGTATCTTTACTAGGGTTATCATATAGTGTTGCTATTTTTGTGACTTTTTGTGCAATATAGCCAGTTTCCTCTTGCATTTCTCTGATTGCTGCAGCTTCAGCACTCTCTTGTGCTGGGTTGAATAAGCCAGCGGGGAGTTCTAACAAAAATTCACCCACTGCGTGCCTATATTGCCGCACAAAAACAATTTCTTTAGTACTAGTGATAGGTAAAATTAGAGTTATTTCTGGTCTGACATTGACGAAATAATCATCTATAATTTGACCATTAGGCAATTCTATTTCATCTTGCCTGACTTTGCACCAGTAATTATCCAAAACCATTTTGGAGTGCAAAAGCTTCCATTTTTTTAAGTTTGTCATGAAAATAGAGTGGATACCATAATTTCTAAAAAGATCATATAGCAATCCTAAATGATTCAAGGTGGGCACTGCCCACAACGTAAAAATAAGGGTTTGAGCGAAGGGTAAACAGTGCCCAACGCCAGATGCTCCAAGCCGGGAAACCCGGACGCCAGACGCCTACGGAGGGAGACCCTCCTGCAGCGCTGGCTCTCCAACGCACTGGCTCCCCCTACAAAAATTGCTCCTCCCTGCCCCCTTCTCCCTGCCCCCTTCTTCCTCCCTTTGTACAGTTTTTCGGTAAACTGACAGTTACCTTTGTTCCTTGCCCTTGTTGGCTTTCTACTGTAATCTCGCCGCCATGCAACTCGACGCAAGCTTTGACAATAGCTAATCCTAAGCCGGTTCCGGGAATTGCGCCAACGTTACTTCCTCGACTAAATGATTCAAACAAGTGTTGTTGATCCTCAATAGGTATGCCAATTCCTTGATCTTTGACATCAAAAATGGCGTGTGAATCATTCCCCATGAGGTAAACTTCAATATTGCCACCATCTGGCGAGTACTTGATCGCGTTCGATACTAAGTTAACCAGAATTGCCCGCAAAAGTTTTTGATCGCCCCAGAAACCCCTAGTGTTACCTGTAATTTTGAACGTTAATTGATGGCGATCATCGCTAATGATCTGTCGCTGTTCCTCAATGATGTCTGAGCAAAATTGCAGCAGTTCAAATGGATATGGCGTAAACGTTGCTTTGCCGAATTCAAATGTGGAAATCATCAGCAAGTCGTCTATCAGCTTAGTCATTAGTCTTGCCTTATCTTCAATCAGTCGCAAGAACTGCTGGTGTTTAGTCTGATGCAGCTGATTGCTATGTTGCAAGAGTGTTGACGCAGCCGCAAGGATGGAGGCTAAGGGATTTCGATATTCGTGAGAAACTGTGGCGACAAATTGGGATTTAAAGGCGTTGAGTTGCTTTTCGTTCTCCAGAGCCACCAAAGCCTGGGTTAGCTGTTGGGCTTGTTGGATGGCGATCGCCAAATGTCCAGCCAATTGATTAAAAATCTCTACTTCATCCGTCAGCCACTGTCGTACTTTAGAATCTTGACAAGCAACCAATAATCCCCAAACTCTGGCTCTAGATTCGTCTTGCTCTTTGAGTAAAATGGGAACGAGCAAATATGCCTGAGTCGCCTTTTTCCGATTGTGCGAAACGATGATTGACGCTTCACCTTGCGCCTGAGTGCTTGCTTTTCCAATTTCCCAAAGATTGGATTGGTTATTTTTGAGAAGCAAAGCGGTGAATTGCTGAATGGGTTCGCAGGATAAGCTACTTACCCCAGCCTCACAAAGCTTCGTCAGATAGGGCTTTGCGGATTCCGTTATTTCGTGAGTGTCTGAATTTGGGCGAACGTTGTATATTGTCACACTGTCGCATAACAGCAGTTGTTGCAATTCTTTTACAGTCGTCTGCAAGATTTGCTCCAGGTTTAGTGACTGACGAATGCGCAGGGCGATACGTGTAGCGTCTAGCCTTGGGCTTATCGCCGCTGCTGTTAATTGCTGGGGTTGGTGTCTTTTACTGAGCTGGTTTTGCTGCTGTGAGTGTTGAATCACATTGCGGACAGTCATTTGCAGGACATCTGGTTCTATATCTTGCTTCACCAGGTAATCCTGAGCACCCCGCTTCATCGCTTGTACAGCAATGCGTTCATCACCTTGTCCAGTTAACATAATCACAGGGAGTGGGGAATCTAATCGTTGCAGTTTGAGTTCATCCAAAAACTCTAGCCCGCTCATATCAGGAAGGCAAAAGTCGAGCAGAATCGCATCGCAATGTTTTTTCTGGCAAAGCGCAAGTCCTACCTCTGCCGAGGATGCTTCTAAAATCTGGTAGGAATGGTGAGGATCGCTTAAAAGATATTCACGATAAACTTCTCGATCCTCCATACAGTCATCGGTGATTAGGAGTGTCCAGACGTCTGACATAAGAGGAAAACAAAGCAATCTCTTTGCCTGGTGTGAAAGCCACAAGTTTTTGATTATAAAGAAAATCTAAAAGAAACAGTGGAAAATTTTCTTTTAATACTCCTAATCATATCAAATCCTTTCAACGAGAAACGTGAAATTTCTTGTTTATAAGGGGTTTAGGGTTTTGTATGTGGGGTTTTATGAGCCGAATTTGAAGTGGGTGGTGTGTTTGATTCCAACCAGTAGTTCACAAATGCCTGAACTGTTTTCTCCAGTTCACTAGAGTCTATTGGCTTGATCAGATAGCCATTTGCCCCTTTTTCATAACAGAATTCAACATCTCTCGGGTTTGAGGATGTCGTAAAAACAATAATTGGGATTTCCTTAAAATTCTGGTCTTGCTTAAGTTGCTCTAGCACATCGCGACCATCGGTGCCTGGTAAATTCAAGTCGAGCAAGATGATGGAGGGACGTGGTGCAACATCTAGATTATCATAGTCGCCTTCTTTATAAAGGAAATCTAAAACTTTATCTCCGTTTGTACACCGGTAGATCGGATTTTGAACATCCATTTGCTCCATGAGCACTTGCAGCACCTCAAAATCCTCATCACTATCTTCAGCGATTAGCAAAGGGCAGCACTGCTTTGTCATCATTCGTGTCATTAAAACTTGATGTTATTTTTATTTACATAAATTAACAAAAATTATAAAATAGAAATGATCACAAAGTAAAATAAAATGTAGATCCTATACCTACGGTAGACTCCACCCAAATTTGTCTGCCGTGACGCTCGATAATCTTTTTGGTAATTGTCAATCCTGCCCCTGTACCGCCACCATACAGATTTTGCTCGTGTAGTCGTTTAAACAATCGGAAGATGGTTTCGAGATGTCGTGCTCGAATACCGATGCCGTTATCTTGTACGTAGAAAGTGATTAGGGAGTGAGGGAGTGAGGGAGTGTGGGAGTTAAAGGAAATATCCCTCGCTCCTTGCCTCCCTCCCTCCTTTTGTTCCAAATAGCCAATCGAAATCCATTGTTCTGCTTTATCGTTGTACTTAAAGGCGTTGCTGAGCAGGTTCATGAACACTTCGTTGATCAAGATAGGATCACACACAACCGTAGGCAACAGCCGGGGAATGCGAATATCAGGTTGAATGTCTTGATGGCTGACGCGCAAATCCTCAAGCACTTGGTTGACTAATTGGTTAAGATCTGTAGGTACAAGATGGAGTTCCGCTTGTCCGAGTCGCGAGAACTTGAGCAGAACATCGATCAGCGACTCCATGCGACGAGTCAGACGGATTAAGGTTTGTAAGCGGTTTTTACCCACCTGATCCAGCACCGACTCATAACCTTTCAACAACAGCATCGAGTAATTATGAATACCTCGCAAGGGTTCCTTGAGATCATGAGAGGCGGCATAGCTAAAAGAATCTAGCTCCTGGTTGGTGCGCTCTAATTCCTGGTTAATTCGGGCTAACTCATCTGCTTTATTGAGAACAATACCAACGATCGCACTCCTAAGATCCAGCGCCTGATCCAATTCACACGCTTTCCAAGGTAACGAGGTTAATCGAACAGTTTCTTGCCATTTTTCAAACGATTGGCGGGGAGACAGAGTGACACTACCATCTGTTGAAATCGTTATAGATGCATTCGGATCACCTGCCCAGTTTACTGTTTGCAGAACTTCTGGGCGAAACCAGAGGATGTAATACCGTCGGACTTTAGAAATTTGCAACAGCACTAAGCCACTGGCAACATCTTTGAACACAACAGCTTCCGGATAAAGCTTTGGCAGTGAATCGGTATGAAACAGGGCATCTTTAACTTGAGTATCTGCCCATTGGATGAGAACGCGAACCTGCTCAACCGTTGGCGTTACCCCAACCAGCGTAATTTCATCCTCCAAATAGATAGCAGATCCAGTGGCGTTTACCAGATCTAGCAGTCGAGGGGCGGGATTGACAAGAGCTTCTTTAAGATTATCGACTTGAGAAATAGATTCAACAAACTCAGATTGCAAGGATCTAAGTTTGATAATATAATCCAGTTCTTCAGAATTGACTTTCTTAGCTAATTCCAACGACACGAATTCCCCCAACAACTCGCAGGCTTCGCGGACTTCGTAGGGAACATACTTGGGTGTCTGATGATGACAAGCAATTAATCCCCAAAGCTTTTGATTGTGAATCAACGCGATCACCATAATGGCTGCTACGCCCATGTTTTGATGGTATTCAACGCAGCACGGATCAACGCCTCGAAGAACCGCAAGGCTAAGATCGAGGCGTTGTTGCATCAACGGATCACAAGCCGCTACTAACGAAATCGACTGTGCTGTTAAATCAGGAATAAATCGCAGCAAACCGCGTGCATATAACGCCCGAACTTGCTCTGGAATATCCGTCGCAGGATAGTGCAACCCCAGATAGGAGGGTAAATCATCCCGCTTTGCCTCCGCCATCACAGTACCTGCTTCGTATTGGTCAAATTGATAGACCATGACTCGATCAAATTCAGTGATTCTACGAAGTTCTTGAGTTAACAAGTGAAGAAATTCGTGACTGCTGGATACTTGTCGTAGTTTGGCGATCGCTCTTCGCACGAAAGCAGGCACACTAAATAAACCTAACGGTAATGTTGGTTCTAACTCAAGGATGATGAAATTCTCTGTTCGATGAACTAAACCGTTAAAAGAACGCTCACTTACCAAGATGGATTCTTGAAGTTTTATGGGACTCGCACTGTCAATTAAGTGCAAACTCTGTCTAATTGCATCAACAACTTGGACATCAAGCAGCGTACTTAAGGATTGATTAAGCAAATCTTCAGAAATGCCAAACTGCTCCTGGATATTAGCGCTCACACAAACAAGTGTTAGTTCCGGATCACTCAGCACCAGAAGGATACCATGAGGCTGAATTGAACCAGAAAAATGAATGGGTTCAAAATAATGATTCATAAAGCCTCACGGTAATAGGTAATGGTGATTTTAGATCCACTCTTAGCTTGACTGATTAATCAAAAAATTAAGCAAATCTAAAAAAAGTATTAAATTATTTTACAAAAAGATCGAGACAGAGCAATCCGGATGAAACAATATAAACAAAATATTAAATTTTTTCACACAGGGGGTAGAGGGCAATGTTTGTCAACTCTTCAATGCTGTATTTGACTTGGTCTGTAATTGAGAATACCTCAAGTAGCGAGCTGCTTAACCTTACAGATACAGCGTTAATCAGGCTGCTCCTAAAACAAATTGCCGCAAAAATGCTGCTGAGTGGCGAGGAAGTCTGTGCATTGTATGATTATATTGGCTCTAGAACTCCACTAATCCGTGATATTGCTGACTCCCGTCTTGTCTCAAACACGTATCCAATATAGGGGAACAGGGAACAGTGAACAGTGAACAGTGAACAGTGAACAGTGAACAATGAACAGAGTCAGCGATTTCTTGACTCCCCTTAACTTGATAACCCTTCGGGTTCGCAGTCGCCTACGGAGGGAGACCCTCCTGCAGCGCTGGCTCACTGATAACTGATAACTGATAACTGTTTTAAGAAGGGGATTTAGTTTCGCGAATTATGTTGCTAGCGCTCTTAACCGCTAGTTAAAAGCTCCTAAGAAACACATTCGGTAGGTGTGGAAATAGGGATGAGTTCTAAGCCAA